>NZ_JAQDVB010000035.1:0-25717 GCF_027674365.1 Coprococcus sp. AM11-30B
ACCGGTTCGTCTGCCACAACACCGCTTTCCCCGGCATCCGAAAGGATACCGAGAAGTCGGTCCGATACATCTTTTACATCGGCCGCACGTCCCTGCATGTAAGCATCATCCATAGATGCAAACATCTGGGAGAAGTTATCTCCTGTCGTCGCAACAGCATACTCTGCGTTGACTTCCTGGGTGGTAATAATATTCTTAATCGAATCCACATAATCCAGATCCATCAGCATCATCTGATGTACTTCAAAAATTGCCGCATTGGCTTCTCCTACATCTTCCATTGCCTTGTCATACAACTCACCGAGCTGTGCGATCGCAGTCTCCTGGGCATCCTCAAAACGTGCCGCCTCTGCTTCGGTATCCTCTACATGATACCGTCTTACCTGCTTTTCCTGTCTTTTATAGAAAGCAATCTTCCCGATGGCTACGCCACCAAAAACACTTTTACCACTTAGTGTAATCATAATCCTACAGATTCTCCTCTAATACTTTCTGGATTTCGGCGATTGCTTCTTCTTCGTCTTCGCCTTCAGCTGTGATGATAACCTCATTTCCCTTTTTTACGCCAAGACTCATAACTGCCATAATGCTCTTTGCATTGACTTCACGTGTATCTCCTGCTTTTTTGATCTTAATATCTGAAGTTTTTTTCGCAATTGCTTTTACCAGAATTCCTGCCGGTCTTGCGTGGATTCCCTGTGCATCTGTTACTACATACTTAAATTCTTTCATGATTCAACACTCCTGTTCTTTAAAAAATATTTAGAAAATTAATAAGTTACTACTCTGCTTTCAATGGCTTTTTGAGTAATACAATTCCCGCCATTGCTACGACAGCTCCTACAACCAATGCTATCAAAAACATCAATGGATTGTCAATAATTCCGATGACAAAAATTCCTCCATGCGGAGCTCTTGATCCGCATCCAAACATCATGGATAATGCGCCTGCTATTGCAGAACCAACTATACATGGCGGAATGATTCGAAGCGGATCAGATGCTGCAAATGGAATGGCTCCTTCTGTGATAAAAGAAAGTCCCATGATGTAGTTTGTGATACTTGTCTGCTGTTCACTCTTTGTGAAACGGTTTTTAAAAAATGTGGTGGCAAGTGCGATTGCGATCGGTGGAACCATACCTCCGATCATAACAGATGCCATAATATCAAACTGTCCACTTGCGATGGATGCCGTTCCAAATACATATGCCGCTTTGTTGAACGGTCCGCCAAAATCAATGGACATCATACCTGCAAGAACCGCTCCCAGAAGCATCTTGCTGGATTCTCCCATTCCGGAAAGGACATTATTCAGCCAGGTGTTAAATGCTCCAACCGGTGGGTTTACGATAAAGATCATAAATGCTGCCATGATCAGAATCCCAAAGAATGGATACAGAAGAACCGGTTTTGTCCCTTCCAGAGTTTTCGGAAGCTTGTCAAACAATTTCTTCAATCCGATCATCAGGTATCCTGCTGCAAATCCGGCGATCAGTGCACCGAAGAATCCGGATGAAATCCATGCGTCTTCTGCAAGGAATACAGAAGTTCCGGCTTTTGCAAGAAGTCCGCCTACAATACCAGGCATCAATGCCGGTCTGTCACCAATTGCCATTGCAATATAACCGGCAAGGATCGGGAACATCATCCCAAACGCTGTATTTCCAACGGTGTTGAAGAATTTTGCAAGTGGAGTTCCACTACCAAATGCTGCTGTACCTGCATTTGCACCGTCAACCAGAAAAGAAAGTGCGATCAGGATTCCACCGCCGATTACGAACGGAAGCATATGGGATACTCCATTCATCAGGCTCTTATAAATCTTGCGTCCGATGGTATCTCCGTCAGATGACGCACCACCCTCTTCTGTTGCTCCACCCTTGCTGTGATAAACTGGAGCATTTCCACTCAAGGCACGTTCGATCAGCTCCTGTGCTTTGTTGATTCCGTCAGATACCTTTGTACTGATCAGCGGCTTGCCGTCAAATCTTGCCATTGCGACATCCTTGTCGGCTGCAATGATGATACAGTCACAGGCAGCGATTTCTTCCGGTGTCAGTACGTTCTTGGCACCACCAGATCCGTTTGTTTCTACCTTGATGGTAACTCCCATTTCTTTCGCTTTCTTTTCCAGACCTTCCGCCGCCATGTAAGTATGGGCGATACCGGTCGGGCATGCGGTAACTGCGAGGATCTGATACGGTTTTGTAGATGCATCCGCCGGAGCTTCTGCTTTTTCTTCTGCTTCTTCCGGGAATTTTTCTTTCTCGGCTGCATCAACATAAGCAAGAAATTCATCAACATCCTTTGCATGAAGCAGCTTGTTTCTGAAATCCTCATCCATCAGAAGCATGGACAGACGACTGAGTACTTCCAGATGTACATTGTCCTCTGTATTCGGTGCTGCGATCAGGAAAATAAGGTATGCCGGTTCTCCGTCCAGAGAATCGTAATCTACACCCTCCGGAAGTACCATGGCTGCAAGTCCCGGTGCGCTTACCGCTTCAGTTTTGCCATGCGGGATTGCAATGCCTTCACCAATTCCTGTAGTTCCTTCTTCTTCTCGTTTGAAGACAGTTTCACGATAGGTGTCAATGTCATTGATGTTCCCGCCTTCTGCCATCAGATCGACCATTTCACGGATGACCTGCTCTTTGGAGTCTGCCTTGCCATCGAGGCAAATACTTTGCTTTTTGAGTAAATCTGTAATCTTCATCTTGTCATTCCTCCCATTTGATTTTATATATGGTACACTTCTGCCGGTTCTCCAAGAAGTGCAACAATCTCATCTCTTGTAGCGAGCCACGAACAGAATGCTGAAGCGCTTCCTGCCGCCACACCCAGGCGGAATGCTTTTTCCATGTCTTTTGTATTCAGATATCCGGTAATAAATCCTGCCACCATAGAATCACCTGCGCCAACAGAATTGACAACCTTTCCTTTCGGAGGCATGGTCTCATAGACTTTTCCATCCTTTGTCACAAGGATCGCTCCGTCACCTGCCATGGATACCAGTACATGCTGTGCTCCAAGTGCCTGTAACTTCTTCGCATAAATGATGATGTCTTCTTTTCTCTTCAGTTCTACGTTAAACATCTCACCTAACTCATGGTTGTTCGGTTTGATCAGGAACGGATGATATTTCATAACTTTTAAAAGAAGATCCTTGGTTGCATCCACTACAAAACGGATTTCTTTTCCGGAAAGTCTCTCCAAGATTCTCTCATAAATATCTTCCGGCAGAGTATTCGGAATACTTCCTGCAAGGATCAGTACATCGCCTTCTTCCAGTTTATCCAGCTTTTCATATAATGCCTGGATTGCTTCTTCTGTGATAACCGGTCCCTGTCCGTTGATCTCAGTCTCAGTTCCTGCATTGATCTTTACATTGATTCGGCTATTACCTTCTTTTAACGGGATAAAATCTGTCTCACATCCGAACTCTTCCAGCATCTTTTCCAGTACATCTCCGGTAAATCCTGCCTTGAATCCAAGCGCTTTGCTCTTAAGTCCCAGATTGGAAAGGATCACAGATACGTTGTTTCCTTTTCCTCCCGGATAGATATGTTCGCTTGTTGTCCGGTTGATCTCTCCCGGGATCAGCTGATCTACCTGTACCACATAGTCCAAAGACGGGTTAAATGTCACTGTGTAAATCATTATTTTGCAACCTCCACAATATTTTTATATTTGTTAAATGTAGCATCCTTAAGCTTTGTTGTAATGATGTCCACTGCATCCAGTTCTGAAAATGTTACCGGTGCTACCTGACCAAATTTGGTTGAATCTGCAAGGATGTAAGCCTTTGCGCTTCTTAAGATCGCCATCTCTTTGATCGCAGCCTCCCGGATATCTGGTGTGGTGCATCCACTCTCTATATGAATCCCATTGGTTCCGAAGAATCCTTTTGTGAAATGGTATCTTCCCAGGGTTTTCATTGCTTCCTCTCCGACCAGTGCCAGCGTTGCTTCTTTTAATTCCCCACCGATCAGATAAACTATACAGCCTTTCTGTGTAAGCTTCTTCGCATGCATGATTCCGTTTGTCACATACACAGCGTCCTGCTCTGTCAGGAAATCAATCAGGAAATCCGTGGTCGTTCCGGCATCGATATAGACGAAATCATCTTTTTCAATCAGAGATGATGCATACTTTCCGATCTGCACCTTTTCATCAATGTTCAGATCCTGTCTGACTGCAACAGATTCGTCTCTGGTGTACTGCGCCATATTGACTGCGGTTGCACCACCATGTACCTTGATCAGCTTTCCTTTTTTATGAAGTGTTGTCAGATCTCTTCGTATCGTTGACTCTGACATATCCAGAAGCTCGGTCAGTTCCTGAACAGTGATTGTCTTGTATTCATTCACTAATTTCAGAATTTCACTGAATCTTTCTTCTGCAAGCACTTATTTCACCTCCATTTCGACTGGTTATGACTGATTTATTCAATTGTATTTTATATTTCAGTCATTTTCAATCATTTATTTTCTTTTTCATTCATCTTTAGGTTTAATATATCGCCTTTTTCAGTCAAAGTCAATCATTTTCAGCCATAAATAACTACCAAAAAAATAGGGATGATTTTGTGCATTTTTATGGGTGTGGAATCGGTGGTGCCAGAGTTCCGACTTGTGTTTCATCTCCATTGCACTCAACGGAATTGGAAATAGATATAGTCGGAACGGAACTCTGCTTCTACGTTACTGGCAAAATGCAGTAAAAGGCTTTGTTTAACCTAACCAAATGCAAATTTATACTTTTCTCTTATATGCAAAAAAGCCAAAGCACTTTTTTAAGTTATATCGAATGATAACTTATCTTTAAGTACTTTGACTTTTTATTTAGGCAAAATCAAACAGGGATAACTGATTGGTCTCCGGAAGGTCGCCCAGCAAACCCATATCTGCCATCAAGTCAACCAATGTCTTGCTGACTTTTGTTCTCTGACGGAAATCGTCTTTAGAGAGGTATGGTCCGTCTTTAGCGGCAATTTCCATAGCCTCGGCGGCTTTATCGCCCATGCCGTCAATGGTGTTGAACGGTGGAAGGAGCTTGTCGCCGACGATCTGGAACTTGGATGCTTTGGATTTGTAGATATCGATCGGTAAAAAATCAAATCCTCTGGCATACATTTCCAGTACATTTTTCATATCTTTTAAGGTATCCTGATCTTTTTTACTGAGCTGATTGAGTTCTGCTTTTCTTTTATATTCTTTCATATGGTAGAGAAGTTTTTCTTTTCCCTGTCCCATCAGTTCGTAAGAGAATGCAGATGCACGGATTCCGAAGTATGCCGCATAATAGGCAAGCGGATAATTGATCTTGCAGTAGGCAATCCGGTATGCCATCATGACATAAGCTGCAGCATGGGCTTTCGGGAACATGTATTTGATCCGCTCACAGGACCAGATATACCATTCCGGCACGTCATGCTCCAGCATATCTTTTTTAAACTGTGACCACTCTTTACATTTTCCTTTTGCGACGGTTCCTTTACGCACACGTTCCATGATTGTGAAGGATTCTTCACTTTCAACACCTTTGTTGATCAGATAAGTCATGATATCATCACGGGTACAGATTGCCGTGGAAATGGTTGCCTTTCCTTCTTCAATCAGGGTCTGTGCATTGTTCAGCCACACATCTGTTCCATGAGACAGACCTGAAATACGGATCAGGTCCGAAAGCGTCTTTGGCTTGGTATCAATTACCATCTGGATAACAAAATCTGTACCAAACTCCGGGACTCCCAGACAACCAAGCGGACATCCGTCAATGTCCTCCGGTGTGATACCAAGCACCTCTGTTCCTGCAAAAAGTCCCATTACACCTGGATCATCCAATGGAATATCAGTCGCTTTAAATACATTATTCACTCCATCGTATTTATTGTCCATCGCATCGGAATTGATCAGCTCTTCCAGCGTTTTGATCATGGTCGGATCATCGTGTCCGAGAATATCCAGTTTCAAAAGGTTGTGGTCGATGGAATGATAATCAAAATGAGTGGTGATAATATCGGTCGTCATATCATTTGCCGGATGCTGGATTGGAGTGAAAGAGTTAATGTCCTCTCCATGTGGAAGAACTACGATTCCCCCCGGATGCTGTCCGGTACTTCGGCGGATTCCGGTACAGCCAGCTACGATACGATCGATCTCGCAGTTTCGCTTACGGTCACCACGCTCCTCATAATAATTCTTCACATATCCATAAGCCGTCTTTTCTGCAAGTGCGGCAATGGTTCCGGCACGGAAGGTCTGACCTTTTCCGAAAATAACCTCCGTATACTTATGCGCTTTACTCTGGTAATCTCCGGAGAAGTTCAGGTCGATATCCGGCTCTTTGTTTCCCTTGAATCCAAGGAAAGTCTCAAATGGAATGTCAAATCCGTCTTTGACCAGCTTCTGTCCACAGACCGGACAGTTCTTATCCGGCATATCGTGTCCACAGCCACCCACATATTTTTTCACTTCTTCCGAATCAAAATCACTATAGTGACAATTGCTACAATAGTAATGTGGAACCAGAGGATTGACCTCCGTAATTCCTGCCATAGTTGCAACGAATGAAGATCCTACCGAACCACGGGATCCTACCAGGTAACCATCCTCGTTGGATTTCCATACCAGCTTCTGCGCAATGATATACATAACCGCAAATCCATTGGAAATGATGGAATTCAGTTCTCTTTCCAGTCGTTCATGTACGATCTCCGGAAGGGGATCCCCGTACATAGAATGGGCTTTATTATAACAGATATCTCGCAGCATCTGGTCGGAATTTTCAATAACCGGAGGACACTTATCCGGGCGGACCGGAGAAATCTTCTCGATCATATCCGCGATCAAATTGGTGTTCCTGATCACAACTTCATACGCTTTTTCCGAACCAAGGTAGGCAAATTCATCCAGCATTTCCTCCGTTGTACGAAGGTATAGTGGTGCCTGCTTATCGGCATCTCCAAATCCTTTTCCTGCCATGATGATCCGGCGGTATACCTCATCTTCCGGATCCATGAAATGTACGTCACAGGTTCCCACGACCGGTTTGTGGAACTGCTCCCCAAGATGCACGATCTTCCGGTTCAGATCCATGATATCTTCCATAGAATTGACCGAAGTTACTTTGTCACTCTCTACCATAAATGCATTGTTTCCAAGCGGCTGGATTTCCAGATAGTCATAAAAATCCACGATCTTCGCGATCGTCTCATCCGGCTTTCCATCCAGAAGTGCACGGTAAAGCTCTCCGGCTTCGCAGGCACTTCCCACGATCAGACCTTCCCGGTGCTCATTTAACACACTTTTCGGGATACGGGGTCTGCGGTTATAGTAAACCAGATGGGATGCTGAAACAAGCTGATACAAATTCACACGACCAATGTCATTTCTTGCAAGAATAATGACATGATAAGTCGGAAGCTTTTTAATAGAATCCGGGTTCAGATCCCCAAATTCATTAACTTTTGCAAGCGTTGTCAGTTCCCGTTCTTTGAGCATCTGCACAAATTTCACAAAGATTTCTGCCGTGCAACCTGCATCATCAACTGCGCGGTGATGATTCTCCAGGGAAATATTTAAAGCTTTTGCAACGGTATCCAGCTTGAAACGGTTCAGTGCCGGAAGAAGGACACGGGCAAGTGCAACGGTATCTACATAAGTAAAATCAGCCTCAATCTTCTGCCTTTTGCAGTTCTGCTCGATAAATCCCACATCAAAAGAAGCATTATGCGCCACCAGAACCGCATCGCCAATAAATTCTATAAACTGCGGCAAGATCGTCTCAATATCCGGCGAATCGATGACCATCTCATCGGTGATGCCGGTAAGTTCCGTGATACGGAACGGGATCGGACGTTTCGGATTGACAAAGGTACTGAACTTATCTGTGATCTTCCCGTCTTCCACTTTTACCGCGCCAATCTCGATGATCCGGTCAGTCACAGCGGAAAAACCGGTTGTCTCGATATCGAATACCACGTAAGTGCCTTCCAGATCCTGTCCCTTTTCATTCTCTGCGATCTTAGTCAGATCATCTACCAGATATCCTTCCACTCCATAAATAACTTTAAATGGATCATCTTTATCCAGATCCTCGATCACATGATTGGCATCGGTAAACCCCTGCACCACACCATGATCGGTGATCGCAATCGCCGGGTGCCCCCAGTCATGTGCTCGCTTTACCAGATCTTTTGCCTCGGAAACACCATCCATATCGCTCATCTTGGTATGGCAGTGAAGCTCCACGCGTTTTTCCGGATACTTGTCTTTTCTTGTTACACGGAAATCCGAAGTTTTGCGGATTCCGGTTACAGAACCAATGGTCAGCTCTCCATCAAATTTATCAATCGTCGTAACTCCTTTGATTTTCAGAAATACACCTTTTTTAATCTCCGCAAGCAGATCCGGGAGCTGGTCATTGCGGGTAAACATCTTGACCATGATCGTGTCGGTAAAGTCGGTCACGGCAAACATGACGATTGTCTTTTCGTTCCGGATCTCACGGGTATCAAAGCTGATCACCTGTCCCCGGAAAGTAATCTCACCCATCTCTCCGGTAACTGTCTTCAGCTCGATCGGCATGTCGTCAAAGTCCCGTCCATAGATTACGTTCGGGTCATCGGAGCGCTTGAGCGGATAATCCCGACGCACAAAGCTTCCCTTGCCACTTTTGAACCCACTGGACTTTCCTGCAAATTCCTGCTTTTTCGGAGTCTCCGGTTTCTTCTGTTCCTGTTTATTCTGCGTACTTGATGCATCTGCTTCTTTAGCGGCATCTTCTGCTTTTTCCGCTTTCTTCTTTGATACGCCTTCCGTTTCTTTTGCTTTTGCCGCCTCTTCCGTGGCATGCTGTGCCTGCAGCTTCTGATTCCTTTCCCTGATCGCATCTACTTCCTGCTGAAGCTGCATTTCATTGAATTTCTTGTATTTGCTCTCTCCTACTTCTTCATAATCAATTTCTACATCCACCGGCACGTGGAAACGGTTCTCAAAGACATCCTTCAGATAGCTGGTGATCTCGCTGTTCTTTCCCTCTGCAACAATCGTGTCCGCCATAGTCAGACACATAGTACGCTCCCCTTCGAAACGGCACTTTGCCTTCTGGAACATATTTTTCTCCAGCACACTTTTCTGCTCCAGCTCAAAAAGAATACTCTCCTTGTAGGCATGCATCAGGTTCTCCGGCGTATACTGCTCGGAAAGCCGGTATTCCTCGATGATCGTCACCGGAATATTTCCCTGCGAAAACAGCTGTTCCTCAATCTGGTTCTCCACATAACATACCGTTTTCTTCGGGATCAGATGGGTACTGTAAATATAAACCTTGATATGATTTCTGGCTGAAGTGGAGGTGATTTTCGTCACCTCCACCTTTTCAAACAGCATATGGCTGTCGTTATCGATATTCAATGTTGGAAACACATCAAAAAATAGCTTTGTCATCTTCTATTCGCCCCAATGTTCCAGTTCATTACGAAGTGCATCTAAAAGTTCATCCTCTTTTACCTTACGGATGATCTCTCCCTTCTTGATCAGAAGTCCTTCACCGATTCCTCCTGCGATTCCGAGATCTGCCTCTCTTGCTTCTCCAGGACCATTTACCACGCATCCCATCACTGCAACCTTGATATCAAGTGGATATTCAGCAACCATCGTCTCTACTTTATTGGCAAGTCCGATCAGATCAATCTTGGTACGTCCACAGGTCGGGCAGGATACAACTTCAATTCCTCCTTTTCTAAGTCCCAGTGCTTTCAGGATCAGTTTTGCACTCTTGATCTCTTCTAATGGATCCCCTGTCAGCGATACACGAATCGTATCTCCGATTCCCTGATAAAGGATGATTCCAAGTCCTACTGAAGATTTAATATTGCCTGAAAGCAGCGTCCCGGACTCGGTGATTCCCACATGCAACGGATACGGGCATTTCTTTGCGATCAGCTCATGCGCTTTTACACACATCATGACATCTGAAGACTTAATACTGACCACCAGATTGTCATAGCCCATGTTCTCAATCATGTGTACCTTGTCAAGTGCACTTTCCACGATTCCCTCTGCAGTCACGCCACCATATTTTTCCAGAAGGTTCTTCTCCAGCGAACCACTGTTCACCCCGACACGGATCGGAATCTCGTATTCTTTTGCTTTCTCCACAACCGCACGGACTCTGTCCTCACTTCCGATATTCCCCGGATTGATACGGATTTTATCTGCACCGTTTTCAATTGCAGCAATCGCAAGACGATAATCAAAATGTATATCTGCAACCAGTGGAATATGAATCTGTTTCTTAATCTCTTGTAAAGCCTGTGCTGCTTCCATATTCGGAACTGCACAGCGGATAATCTCGCATCCTGCCTTTTCCAGAGCAAGAATCTGTGCAACTGTAGATTCCACGTCCTCTGTCTTTGTATTTGTCATGGACTGGATCGCTACCGGATTGCCTCCACCGATCTTTCTTCCTCCGATATTTATTACTTTTGTCTCCTTCCTTGTCATCTGCTTTTAACCTCCTGTTCTCACACAAAACCCTCTGCCTGCGGACTTTCGTGCCCACAGAGAGAGGGTTCTCTTTATTTGTCTGCTTTTTCAAAAATCATCTGGTCCCCATAATCCCACTCGGTAAGTGTAAGCTCGGTTCCGTCCACACTGTAATTGAATGTAGTGAGTACAGAATTGATCGCCTGCTCTACTTCCGATGCAGTTACATTATCACCAAGTTCTTTCGCTGTCTCATCCAGCTCTTCCTGCTTTACAGTAAATGTAATCTGCTTTGCCTTGATATCCAGTGTATATCCAAGTTCCACATCCACATCCTTACCATCGATCAGCTTCTTCCAGTCAAGCTCTGCTTCATTATGGTCATCTACTTCCAGTATCATATCACTCTCATCATGCTTCCACTTTCCTTCCAGCGGATTTCCGAAAAATCCCTGGTAAATGAAATATCCAGCCACGATAATGATCAGAACGGTCGTAATTCCTGTCACATAGTTCCACACACGGCTTCTTTTATCTTCATCATTCTTTGCAATAATCATAGAATTAAGCCCTCCACATCATGTCAATCTTATAATTTATTATACGGGTTTTAACTTTCACTGTCAACGGGGACTGCAAAGAAGAAGATTCAATGTGACTGACGCCATAAAAATCTTATATTCAATTACTGAATATGCGGAAATACCGGTTTGAGTGCCGGGTAGATCTGACGGAACTCCTGGTATCTCTTTTCGTATTTTTCAACCAGTTCTGCTTCCGGTTCTACGGTATCTACAATCTTAACCAGCTTGTCAGCTGCTGCTTCTACGCTTTCGTATTCGCCGCATCCGACTGCTGCAAGGATTGCACCTCCAAGTGCCGGTCCTTCTTCGCTCTCGATGATATCCACTTTCAGGTTCATGATATTGGCGATCATCTTTCTCCAAAGAGGACTCTTTGCTCCACCACCGCAGATCTTGGTACGTTCAATCTTGATTCCAAGGCTTTTTGCAACTTCAAGGGAATCACGGAGTGCAAATACAACTCCTTCCAGTACTGCCTGCATCATATCTGCTCTTGTGGTATCCATCGTCATACCGGTAAAGGTAGCTCTTGCATATGGATCATTGTGCGGTGAACGCTCTCCCATCAGATATGGAAGATAGAACACATGGTTCTCACCTAGCTTTGTAATATCTTTCTGCTCTGCTGCAAAATCATCCGTGTGAAGAATCTCTTCTGCCCACCATTTATTGCAGGATGCAGCACTTAACATGCATCCCATCAGATGATAATGACCGTCTGCATGTGCAAAAGAATGCAGAGCATTGTTCTTATCTACGCCGAAGTTTGCACTGGAAATAAAGATGGTTCCGGATGTTCCAAGGGAAATGTTACATCTTCCGTCACCAACTGTTCCTGTTCCGACAGCTGCAGCTGCATTATCGCCTGCTCCTGCAATAATTTTTACATTTTCAGAAAGTCCGAGTTCTGCTGCTACTTCCGGCTTCAGACTTCCCACAACTTCGTAGCTTTCATAAAGCTTCGGAAGCTGTTCTTCTGTTACGCCGCAGATATCCATCATTTCTTTGGACCAGCATTTGTGTTCTACATCCATCAGAAGCATGCCGGATGCATCCGAATAATCAGAGCAGAAGCTTCCTGACAGGCAATATGCCAGATAATCTTTTGGAAGCATGATCTTTGTGATCTTTGCAAAATTCTCTGGCTCATTTTTCTTTACCCACAGGATCTTTGGTGCGGTAAATCCAGTAAATGCAATGTTTGCTGTGTATTTAGAAAGTGTTTCTTTTCCGATCTCGTTATTCAGATAATCCGTCTCTTCTGTGGTACGTCCATCGTTCCAGAGAATTGCCGGGCGGATGACCTGGTCGTCTTTATCCAGAATGACCAGTCCGTGCATCTGTCCACCAAAGCTGATTCCTGCAACCTGGCTCTTATCACACTCAGAAGTCAGTTCTTTGATGCCTTCTACGGACTGGGTAAACCAGTCTTCCGGATGCTGTTCTGACCAGCCCGGATGTGGGAAGTATAATGGGTATTCTTTTGAAACAATTTTTTTGATGTCGCCTTTTTCATCCATTAACAGAAGTTTTACTGCGGATGTTCCAAGGTCTACGCCTATATAGAGCATGATGTACCTCCTTGTTAGGGTTTTTATATCAACCTGACGGATTCGAGGGATTGTGACCAGATTATAGAAAATAAATATTGCATCTTCCAATCGGCAAAGCATTCCGATGAGCCTCTTAGGGCGGAAATTGTGTCAGCAACAGCTTCCACAATTTCTGAGTCTCATCTTCATTGCCTCAAATGGAATCTGCCATATTTATTTTCTATAATCTGGTCCTCAAGACATTGAACCGCCTGCTTGAAACATAAATCCTGTTTTTAATTCGTGTTTCTTTGTACTATAAAGGGGCGGGTTCATTCAGCCGCCCCTTATATGATTGTGTATAGTTTTAATTAGCCCCAAGGATTTTCTGTTGGGTAACGTACACCTTTTGGCTGGTTGTAGCCGATTTCGTCTACCGGTACTCCGATGTATTTGAATACTTCGTAAAGTGCTTTTCCGTAATGTCCGAATGCTACGGCTCCGTGATGCGGGAAGTTCTTTTCGATCAGTACATGACGATAGAATCTGCCCATTTCCGGAATTGCGAAGATTCCGATTGATCCGAAGGAACGTGTTGCTACCGGAAGGACTTCACCGTGTGCAATGTAAGCTCTCAGTACATTGTCTGATGTGCTCTGCAGACGGAAGAATGTGATATCTCCAGGTTTGATATCTCCTTCAAGTGTTCCCTGTGTTACTTCGATCGGAAGAGATCTTGCCATGATCATCTGGTATTTCATCTCGCAGAATGAAAGTTTGGATGATGCAGTATTTCCACAGTGGAATCCCATGAATGTATCTTTCAGTGTGTAATCGAATTTGCCCTTAATGTCTTCTTCATAAAGGTCGGCCGGTACAGAGTTGTTAATATCAAGGAGTGTTACAGTGTCTTCACTTACAACTGTTCCGATGAATTCGCTGAGTGCTCCATAGATATCTACTTCGCAAGATACCGGAATTCCCTGTGCTGTCAGACGGCTGTTGACATAGCATGGTACAAATCCGAACTGTGTCTGGAATGCAGGCCAGCATTTTCCGGCGATTGCAACATATTTGCGGTATCCTCTGTGTTCTTCTACCCAGTCTTTAAGTGTCAGTTCATACTGAGCAAGTTTTGAAAGGATTTCCGGTTTCTTGTTACCGGCTCCAAGTTCTTCTTCCATCTCTTTTACAATTGCCGGAATTCTTTCATCTCCGGCATGTTTGTTAAATGCTTCAAACAGGTCAAGTTCTGAGTTTTCTTCAATCTCTACGCCGATATTGTAAAGTTGTTTGATCGGTGCATTACATGCAAGGAAATTCAGCGGTCTTGGTCCAAAGCTGATAATCTTCAAATCGTTAAGTCCGATGACTGCTCTTGCGATCGGTTCAAATTCATGGATCATATCTGCGCATTCTTCTGCTGTTCCAACCGGATATTCCGGAATATATGCTTTAATATTACGAAGCTTTAAGTTGTAGCTTGCATTTAACATACCGCAATATGCATCTCCACGTCCCTGGATCAGGTTGTTGCCGCTTTCTTCTGCTGCTGCAACGAACATCTTTGGTCCATCAAAGTGTTTTGCAAGCAGAGTCTCTGAGATTTCCGGTCCGAAGTTTCCAAGATATACAACCAGTGCATTACATCCGGCTTTCTTGATATCTTCCAGAGCCTGTACCATATGGATCTCACTTTCTACGATACAGATCGGACATTCGTAAATATGTTCTTCTCCGTATTTTTCTTTGTAAGCTTTCATAAGTGCTTCTCTTCTTGATACAGAAAGGCTTTCCGGGAAGCAGTCACGGCTTACTGCAACAACTCCGATTTTCAGTTCTGGCATGTTATTCATTGTTTTTTCCTCCTAAAATATGAATCTGTCTGTTCTATTTTGCGATGTCGATATTCTCACCTTTAAGTCCGCACACAGCGCCTTCGATTCCTGCTTCTTCATGTGCGATCAGCCATTTGTTCTTTGCGGTAAGAAGCTTGTCATCAAATGATTTGGTATGGCAGGTCATCAGATCTGTATTGGTTCCCTTTGGAAGAACTACTACTGCCTTAAATCCATTTCCATCTACTCCGCAAGGTGCATAGTGAAGGGTTGTTCCGTACACTTCGATTCCAATTCCTGCCGGGACAAGGAATGCTTCTACTTTTGATGTGTCATATGTAAAATCCGGTTCGATATCCTGCTCTGCCCCCAGAAGCAGAATGATATCTGTCACTGCGACATTTACTTCTGAACTTCTGTGATATTCCAGTGCGTTCAGTTTGCTGTTATGTCCGTTGCAGTATCCGATCTGGATCGGAAGTTCTCCGTAAACTCTCATCTTCAGATCGATTGCAACATTCGTTGCTTCCAGTTCTTCAATAGATGGTTCGTAGATGACATCCTCCGGAAGAGGGGTGTGTTCCATTGCCTTGATCAGCTTTGAAAAATCATACCCATCGATCACACGTCCGTATCTGCTGAATTCTGGATCTGTTACTTTTTTGATTTTCATTTCTTCTACCTTCTTTCTGTCTTATATTCTAACAGGCTAAGTCGGTATCCGCTACCGAAAACTTAGCCTGTTAACTGCACTTTCTTGTCCTTATGCTATTTTTTATTATTTAGCACGTTTCTTAGATTCTACATCAAAGATAACGGCTGCAAGAAGTCCCATGTTTGCATAAGCGATAAAGTACACTTGATACCCTTTTACTGACCGGCGCATCACTGCGGATCGTGATCACCGGAATATTCTGTTCTTCTGCCTTGTCAATCTGTGCGGAAACCTCTTCTTCATCGCTCACCTGTACAATAATCCCATCTACCCTGGCCGCAATTGCCATTTCCATCAATTCTTCTGTCGAATATTCACCCGACAGTGTCTCACCAAAATTCTCGATCAGGATCCGGTCTCCTTTCCCGGCATCTTTGGCTCCCTGGTATATCTTCTTCCAGTTTTCTTTATAACTTTTCATCTTCCTTTCTCATTTTACGGAAATCACTTGGTCTTACTCCATATTTTTTCCGGAATGCTTTGGCAAATGCTCTTCCGTCCGCAAATCCACTATGTTCTGCAATTTCCTCAACCATCGTATCACTGCTTATCAGTTCTCGGTAGGCATATTCCAGACGGATTCCCTGAATATATTCTTTATAGTTGATTTCTGCATATTTGCGAAACATCCGTGACAGATAGGTCGGCGAATACCCGAAAACCTGTGCCAGCCCTTCCAGCGAGAGATCTTTCTGATAATTATCCTTGATATAATTCGTGATCGTAGAAAGTCGGTTCCTGTTCTTGTGATCCCGCACGATCTCCGCACTGACATCAACCTTCCTGTATTTTGTCACCATCAGATAGACCAGCATATAAAAATAACTCTGTACCTTTAATTCATACCCTGTTTTCTTCTTCTGATACGTCACATACATCTTTTCAACCAGTTCAACCAGTTGTTCATCCTGTACGCGTTCGCTGTGGGTAAAACAGATAAACTGCTCATCCGTATAATACCGTTCAAATGTCTGAAGTGGCATCTGCAGTACGATTGTCTTATTCGGAAACGGTGCCGAAATCGAATGCAGCTCATTAGAATTCACAATCACAAATGATTTTTCATCTAAATGGATATCTTCTTCATTGATATAAAAATCCAGCTTTCCTTCCAGTACAATAAACATCTCGATCGACCGGTGCCAGTGCTTTTCCCTGACATAATTTCCGTCTTTTCCTTCAAATAAAAACATCCGGAATGGCAGATCTTCATTCGGCAGAACCAGTTCATGTGAAAATTCCATCTAATTCATCCTCTTCTCTGTACATTCTCTGAGCAGTTTCATAGCATCCTCATACTTTTCAGCAGAAACACCTGCACAGGTGAGTAACATCCTGTTCTTCTCCACTTCAAGAAATGTCATTCCTTTCTTTTTTGCTTTTTCTGCAATCTTTTCTGTAGCGCAGTCCTCCGCAAAGGTCAACTGTACCATAAATCCTGCAGCACCAACCTGTACATCCACATCTTTTCCTAAAATCTTTTTTGCACTGTCCGCAAGCTTTTCCGCCTTTGCCAGATGGATCTTCCTGGATTTACGGACCTGACTCGCCAGATGTCCGTCACGGATAAACTGTGTCAGTGCGATCTGCTCGGCCTTGGATGCAGTCTGATTGTAATTATTTTTTCTTTTTTCGTAAGTTTCCATCAGTTCCGGCGGCAGTATCATATAACTGATCCTGATAGACGGAAGCAGCATTTTGGAAAATGTTCCCAGATAAATGACATTTCTTCCTCCCGAAAGTCCCTGCAGGGACGGAACCGGTTTCTGAAAATATTTGAACTCACTGTTATAGTCATCTTCAATGATCAGAAAATGCTCTTTCTCGGCGCGTCCGACCAGTTCCAGTCTTTCCTGGATCGGCATCACCCCACCAAATCTTGTCATCTGTGATGGTGACACGTAATACATTCCAATCTCTTCTTCCGCACTTCCTGCAATCCGGTAGTTATGATCTTCAAAAACCGTCATTCCCTGTACAAACTCACTGTCCCTGAAAAATACGGTTCTCTTTTTATGATTCAGTGGGCACAGAATATGCAGAAGACTCTGTATACCAGCACCGATCACGATCTGATCCGGGCTGCAGATCACACTTCTGGTCTTCTGAATATATTCAGACAGTACTTCCCTGAATTCCTGTTCCCCCTGCGGTTCTCCATAAGAAAGCAGTCTCTCATCCTGACGCATTGCGCTCTTCATATATCTCCGCCATAATTCAAACCGGAAACTCTCTTTATCTACATTTGATGTTGCAAAATCATAGACAACCGGATTCTCCTGCTTCCTTACATGCCGGCTTGCAATCTTTCTGCCCTCTTCCTGCTTCTCGGCAATATCCGTCACATAATATCCACTCTGCGGTCTGGACACAATATAACCTTCTGCTGCCAGAAGCATATACGCATTCTCCATCGTCGTCCGGCTCATCTGCAGCTCGCTTGCACCTTTACGGATCGATGGAAGTTTTGTCTCTGACTTCATCTGCCCGGATAGAATCAGATTTCTGTAATAATGATACACTCTCAGATACCGGCAGTGTTCCTCATTCTGTAATTCCACTCTCATAACTGACCTCTAAAAAATATTTCTTTTTGTATATTTTACAAATGACACTTTTATTTTATTCTATATAAAACACATAAGAAATGCAAGAATTTTTCACTTTGTATTTCGGAAAGGATACTTCAATGATAAAACGAGTCGCTGTTATCAATGATCTGTCCGGTCTTGGTAAATGCTCTCTGACAGCTGCGATCCCGGTTCTTTCCGTCATGGGTGTGCAGGCCTGTCCTCTGCCAACGGCAGTTTTAACCAATCAGACCGGCTACGACAGCTATTACTGTACGGACTTTACCGACAAGATCGATCATTACACAGAAGAATGGCAAAAACGTGGTCTTACCCTGGATGCGATCAGTACCGGATATCTCGGCAGCGCAGATCAGGCGGAAAAAATCCTGAATTTCTGTGAGAAGTTCAGAACCCCTTCCACTCTGCTCTTTGTCGATCCGGTCATGGGAGATTCCGGTGTCAAATATGACATTTTCACTCCCAGACTCCAACAGCAGATGCAGAAGCTTGTATCCCATGCCGATGTGATCACGCCAAATCTTACCGAGCTGTGTCTTTTAACACACTCTGATTTTGCAGGACTTACCAAGTACAAGGACAAACCGGATTATCTGGACCGGATTGCCCAGATTGCCGCTCCGTTAAAAGAAACGCAGATCCAGACGATCATCGTCACCGGTATTCTTTATCAGGCTCCTTCTGATGATACCGTAAAATATTACAATCTGGTTCTCGAGAACGACCAGATAAGCGTCATTTCCTCTGGAATTCACGGAGGAAGCTATTCTGGCACCGGTGACCTGCTCTCCGCTGTCGTATGTGCCTCGATGGTACAGGGAAAAAGTGCAGCTGCAGGCGTGGAAAAAGCATGCCGGTTTATCGAAAGATCTCTGATTGACACCGTTGCCGACCAGATTCCGCGCAATGATGGAATCAATTTTGAATCCCATCTTTCTATGCTGCTTGACTGACATTTACAAAATAAATAAAACCCAGGGAGGTAACTATCATGTCATCTACAACCATTAACAATCCAGAACCATCTGCAAATGCACTTTCTCATCAGAAAGTCTCCAGACTGACTTCAACAGCTCTTTTTGCAGCACTGATCTGTGTGACAACTGCTTATATTTTCCATATTCCATTTGGTGTAAATGGCGGATATATACACATCGGAGATTCTCTGATCTATCTTGCCGCTGCATTTCTCCCAACACCATATGCCATGTTTGCTGGTGCAATCGGCGGTGCCATGGCAGATATCCTGACTGCTCCGGTATATGCACCTGCAACCTTCATCATCAAGATGCTGATCTCCCTTCCGATCACATGTAAAAAGGACAAGATCGTGAATGTACACAACTGTGTCGGCGTTGTTGTTGCCGCTGTAATTTCCTTTATTGGATATTATATCACAGATGTAATCCTGTTCGGAACCTGGGGTGCACTGATTCCTTCGATTGTAGGAACCCTTGCCCAGTCAGGCGGAAGTGCTGTGATCTTTATCATTCTTGGTTCCACTCTTGACAAAGCCGGTTTCAAGAGTACAATGAAAAACAAATTTGGAATTTAGCCAAATATTTAATTATACACAAATGACAGGTGGTTCTTGAATATCCGCCTGACTTTCAAAGAGGAGATTTTATTATAATGTCAGATATTATTTACACATTTAAAAACAATGCATATTTTAACATCACCAACCGCTGCACTTGCAAATGTATTTTCTGCATCCGTAACGAGCATGAAGCCATCGGAGAGGCAACAGAACTTTGGCACGACCACAATCCTTCTTTCGAAGAGATCAAGGCAGCTATTGATGCTTTTGATTTTACAAATTATCCGGAAGCCGTCTTCTGCGGCTACGGGGAACCGACCTGTGCCTACGATAATCTGATTGCTGCTGCAAAATACATGAAAGAAAAACATTCGGAAGTTCTCCTTCGCGTCAATACCAACGGACTTGGCGAACTCTTCAATAAAAAGCCGATCGCAGAAGAAATGGCAAAATATATCGATGCCGTATCGATCAGCCTGAATGCGCCAACTGCAGAGCGTTACCAGGAAGTTACACAGCCTTGTTTTGAAAATGCGTTCCCAGATATGCTTGCATTTGCCGAGAAAGCGAAGAAACTGTTCTCATCTGTGCAGTTCAGTGTGGTAAGCATCATTTCACAGGAAGAAATCGATGCGTCCCAGAAACTCGCAGACGAGATGGGGATTCCGTTGAAAGTTCGAATTTATTCGTAAGTTCATTCTCTTTTCTACTATAATTAACAAAAGGACGGCTGCCATACTTTGCGCTGTGCTGGCAGAAGGAATCGTTCGGATTCTATTTTGCGCTATGGAGATGAGACTCAGGAAGCATGGAAGCCTTTGCTGAACATGCTTCCCGTCCTAAGAGGCTCATCGGAATGGTTAGCGCAACTTGAATCCGAACGATTCCTTTTGTGGCTGGTGCTCACTCAACCTCTATCATTCGCCAAACAAAAATGACCATATACTTTCGTATACAGCCATTCTGTGTTCTCTCAAAGAGAAAGCTTTCACTTTTTATCCAAAAATCCCTCCGATCACAACGTAAGACAGGATATACATGATCACCGATGCCATGCATACGCCGACTACGATTGCTCCGAAAGCTTTTTTCCAGTCGATGCCAAGGAGGGATGCGACAAGAGCTCCGGTCCAGGCTCCGGTTCCCGGAAGCGGGATTCCTACGAAGAGTACCAGCCCCCAGAATTCATATCTGCTGATCCGATCACTTTTGCTCATCGCTTTTTTCTCCAGCTTTTCTACAAGCGGACGGAAAAGGCGCGTCTTGCGCAGCCATGCAAAAATCGGACGGATCAGAAGCAGGATAAACGGAATTGGGATCAGGTTCCCGACCAGACAGATCGGGATTGCACGCCAGGTCGGAATATTTAAAAACGCCGGACCTGCCGCAAGGATTCCTCCCCTGAGCTCCAGAATCGGAATCATTGAAATAATAAAGATAATCAGTTCTTTGGCAGCCTTGCCACCCAGATGAGTTACAAACCACTGTACTAAAGTTTCAGTCATACAAATCTCCTATTTTTTACTTATTAAATCGGTGTTCGACGTGTCAATACGCATAAATTGCTTATTTGTGTAAGCACAAACGCAATTTATGTTTTTAACACTTACATCATATATTCACGGAGGAAGGCAAAGAGTGCTTCCATCTCTTCTCTCGTACCAATCGTCACACGCAGATATTGCTCAATCCGCTCGCTTCCCCAGAAACGCACATAGATTCCTTTTGCTTTCATTGCTTCAAAGAGTTCTTTTGCATCGTATTCCGGATGTGATACAAAGATGAAGTTTGCGCTTGGTTTTGGGAATACAAAGCCGAGCTTTTTGAATTCTTCTTCTGCCCAGTCTCTTGTCTCCACAATTTTACGTGTTGTCTTAGCAAAATATTCTTTATCTTTTACCGCTTCTGCTCCGTATACCAAAGAAGTTTTGTTCATAGTATAAGAATTGAACGAATATTTTGCATCGTTTAAATACTTGATCAGGAGCGGACTTGCGATTGCATATCCAATACGCATTCCAGCCATCGATCTTGCCTTTGAAAATGTCTGCGTAATGATCAGGTTGTCATATTTGTCCAGAAGCGAAAGTGCTGACTCTCCTGCGAAATCAATATATGCCTCATCCACAATCACAATAACATCCTGGTTGTGTCTGATGATATCTTCCACAAATTCCAGATCTTCATAGATGGATGTCGGTGCATTTGGATTCGGGAAAATCACACCACCATTTTCCGGATAATAATCTTCTTTTATGATATGGAAGTTTTCATCTACCTTCTTGCATTCGTATGGAATCCGGTAAAGATCCGCCCATACTTTGTAGAAGGAATATGTAATATCCGGAAAGAAAACCGGTTTTTCCGAGTTAAAGAAGGTAAGGAAACACATAGAGAGAACATCGTCAGATCCCACTCCCACAAAAACCTGATCTTTTCCAACATGATAAAAGTCCGCCAGTGCACTGACCAGTGTATCAGATGTCGGATCCGGATACAGCCTTAAACTGTCCACATGACCCTCCAGCTTTTTCATTGCCGCAAGAACTCCCGGTGCAGGTGGGTACGGATTCTCATTGGTATTCAGTTTGATCACTTTTTTCTGTGGCTGTTCACCCGGAACATAAGGTTCTACTCTTCGGATATTTTTCTCAAATTCTCTCATCTTGCTTTCTCACCTTTCTGTCACATCTTTTGCTTTTGTCTTATCCTAGCTGATATTCTTTTGCAAGCTCTTTGAATTTCGGCAGTGCATTTACGATTGTCTCATAAGCTACACAATATGCAATTCTGACATATCCTGCACATCCAAAAGAACTTCCCGGTACTAGAAGCAGATTATATTTTTTTGCTTCCTGGCAAAATGTCTTTTCATCCTTGATCGGAGTCTTCATGAACAGGTAAAATGCACCCTGCGGTTTGACACATTCAAATCCACATTCTATGAGTCCCTGGTAAAGAGTCTCCCTGTTTCTGTTATAGTATGAAATATCGGTTTTCTCATGCAGACATCTTGCAACTACCTTCTGCTGCAGGGTTGGCGCATTGACAAATCCAAGAATACGGTTTGCAACATTTGCTGCTGCAATGAGTGTCTCTGAATCTTTTACATCATCCGGAATCACCAGATATCCGATTCGCTCTCCCGGCAGGGAAAGAGATTTACTATAAGAATATCCTACGATCGTATTGGCATAATACCTGGTCAGATACGGTACATCCACACCATCATAAGCAAGTTCACGGTATGGCTCATCAGAGATAAGATAAATCTCTGTTCCGTATTCGTTCTGCTTCTTCTCCATGATCTCTGCCATCTTCCTGATCGTCTCTTCGGAATAGACAACACCGGTCGGATTATTCGGTGTATTAACGATCACTGCTTTTGTCTTCGGTGTGATCTTTGCCTCAAATTCATCCAGCTTTGGCTGAAAATCTACGGTATTCGGTGAGATTTCAACCAGAACACCGTCAAAATTATTGACATAACTTCTGTACTCTCCAAAGTACGGTGCAAATGTGATCACTTCATCTCCCGGATTTAACAGTGCTTTTAAAATAACATTCAGTCCGCCTGCTGCGCCAACTGTCATCGTAATATTTTTTGCTGCAAATGCAGTACCAA
This sequence comes from Coprococcus sp. AM11-30B, assembly GCF_027674365.1. NCBI lineage: Bacteria > Bacillati > Bacillota > Clostridia > Lachnospirales > Lachnospiraceae > Coprococcus > Coprococcus sp. AM11-30B. The sequence continues at coordinate 22,919 of NZ_JAQDVB010000035.1, forward strand.
AACGCTCATTCAGAGATTCAGCTACAGCCTGGCGAACATCTTCATATCCCGCATTGCTGTTAGTATATCCATGAAGCACCAGTTCATCTTCTTCATCCAAAATATCAAGAATCGCCTGCTTTACGGCTTTCGGTGCCGGTACATTTGGATTACCGAGACTGAAATCAAATACATTTTCCGGTCCGTAAATTTTTGCAAGACGATTTCCCTCTTCAAACATGGCGCGAATCGCCGAGCTGTTTGCCACCATATTTTCCATCTTCTTAGATATCATCTTTTGCACACTCCTTTTCGCTGTCTTCTTTTAATGTCACAACACCTTTTTCTACCATAAATACCGGTTTGTAGGAAAGCTTGGCCTTTCTTAATCCTTCTTCTCCAACATCATCTTCCCGGTTGGTATATTTGTATTTTCCGGCAATTTCATGCTCTACGAACTGCTGGTTGATCATGGTATATGCACCTTCAATATCCGCATAAGCTTTTTCGATATGAACCACAAAGGTATCGTCATTTACCGCTTCTCCAATCGTAAATGCAACAATCTCATCACCAACTCTGAGCAGACCTCCGATCAGGTTCAGTTCTTTGTAAAGACGCAGTGAATTGAGTGTTACACACATCTCGGAATTCTTCTCTTCATCATCTTCACAGCCATTCAGATTCCGCCATTTCAGTGCCATCTGAAAACACTCTTCCAGATTATCCTCTGTAATCGTTTCGTAACTCCAGTTATCTCCGTGAAGTGCTTTAAATTTATTGACGTGATTCCGCTTGCCGTGCAGCTTTTTACCGGAAAGTGTTGCAAGTTTCTCACTTTCATAGACATAATCCGCCTCATCTCTGTGATAGGTGATGTCGAATTTACCCGGGAACCATGTTTCAAGCTTGGCGAAATTCTCTTTTGTCACCCCATACAGACAGAATGGAACGCCTTTTTCTTTCTCCCATTCCAGAATATCTTCGATGGCGGCTTTTACGTCCTCATCTTCACCTGCCGGAAATGCATAGCCATATCCTGCACTATTGTCCCGGAACAGGAGAACATCGTTATATTGTGCAAATTCTACTTCGTAAAACCTTGCCCACAGATATACATTTGCAAAAGTACGGTCGCAGCTTCTGCTTGGGTACTTTTTGAAATAGGAATCGATGAGATCCTGGTCTGTCAGTTCTGGTCTTTTAAATTTTGCTTCTGCCATAAAAAATCCTTCCATATTCCGCTTTCTTGCGGTACTGTCTGTTAGTATACCACATTTTGAGTGGATTTTTGCGGTTTTCTTGTATTTTTTCGTGTTACTTGTAAAGTTAATGGGCCAAGACTGCAAAATAGAACGTTCCAATTCCACTCGGCAAACCATTCCGATAAGCCTCTGAGAGCGAAAACTGTGTCAGCAATGGCTTCCACAATTTTTGAGTCTTATCTTCATTGCCTCGAATGAAATTGGAACGTTCTATTTTGCAGTCTTGGCAGATCTACTTTACTGGTTGTGACTGTTGCCTCAGTACGAAGTTTTTTGCCAAACAGGTAACCGCAAAAACGGCTTTATTTGTTCCGGTATGATTTTCTTCGACAGACATAAAAAGCGCAAAACGGCTTTGTTGATTCAGTTGATCCACTACTGTTTTCTGAAATAAAAACTATTTCAGTCTATAGATGAATACTGGGAGTGGGGGATCGTTTTTGCGGTTGTAGTAAGCGTTTACGATTACGAGCCATTTTTTGGAGTCTAATTCTTTGACATAATTCAAAATGGCTTCTTTTTCTTCGTAGCCGGTGTCGCCGCCGCTGTAGATGCAGAGGTTTATGATGCCACCTTTTTTGAGCAGGTTAAGGGCTGACTCGATGGCGGCGAGGCTTGTTGATGGATGGGTTGCGATTTTGTGGTCACTGCCGGGGAGGTAGCCGAAGTTGAAGGTGATGGCTTTGACTTCTTCTTTTACATAGATCTGCATTTTCTCGTGACCATCGTGGATCAGCTTGGCTCTTGTCGACAGGTTCGCTCTTTCGAGGCGTTCTCTAGTGTGAGAAATCGCCATCTCTTGCACATCAAAAGCATAGACATTTCCGGTCTCTCCGACTTTTTTGCACAGGAACTCGGTGTCACCGCCGTTTCCGGCGGTGGCATCAATGCAGATATCTCCTTCTTCTATGTATTCTTCTAAAATGTGATGACAATATTCTGTGATCTGAAAATTCATTTTCTATCACTCCTTATCTGTCTTTTCCATAGAAATCGAGCATTTCCCGTACTTCTTTTTCGTTATCCAACGGGTTTCTGATGATCTTATACTCTTTCCCTTCCCATGGGATGGTGATCTTACTATTTTTCACTGTCATCTGATCGATGGCTGTCCGTGGCAGCTGTACGAGTTCATTGCCATTCTTGTCATAAAACGCCATGCCATTGTCCCAGTAAATGATGACACGCATCTTTTTCATTCCATAACTGCGCGTAACCAGGCACACCACTGCGATCACGATAAACCAGATACTGTAGGTCAGCCCTCCGGCAATTCCACTTCCTGCCGCACACAGAATACAGAAGATTGCAAATGGAAGCATCAGATATTTGACGGTCATCCCGCTGTAATACCCGGATACCAGACAGTGAAAACTTCCCTTCCATTCGTTTCCAAGCTTTGCAGCTTCCTGCTGTGTCTTCTTCTGGATTGCCTGGTTCACTGCCTGCATGATGGCATTCCGGACCAGACGCTGTACAATATGTCCCATCTTTTGTACCGTTACTGAAAACTTATAAAAAGTTACAAACTTCTATGTTTCATTCCTACTTCAAC
>NZ_JAQDVB010000036.1:0-25692 GCF_027674365.1 Coprococcus sp. AM11-30B
TCGAACCCACGACCTCCGCCGTGACAGGGCGGCGCTCTAACCAACTGAGCCATCGGGCCATATGAAATTGTTAAAAAAGTGGACCTTCAGGGACTCGAACCCGGGACCGATCGGTTATGAGCCGATTGCTCTAACCAGCTGAGCTAAAGGTCCAAATTAAATACGTCCCACTAAGGACAAAAGCCGATGATCGGACTCGAACCGATAACCTGCTGATTACAAATCAGCTGCTCTGCCAATTGAGCCACATCGGCATATTGCTGTGTATATACAATTGGCTTAAACCAAGTGACTCCGACGGGAATCGAACCCGTGTTACCGCCGTGAAAGGGCGATGTCTTAACCGCTTGACCACGGAGCCAAAACTATTTTGGTGAACTGTTTTATAACAGTGACCGAAAATTATAATAGCATAACTATATGATTTTGACAAGTGTTTTTTTGAAAAAAATAAAATTTTTCGGCTAAATTTTTAGCTTAAGGAGAAAATGAGGAATATCTGTGTCGGAAAGCTGAAAATTCATAAGATGAAAAAAAGAGCCGATACAAAACTGTATCGGCAGAGTAGAGAGAAGATATATATAAAAGGTATAGGTCAAAGACATATGCCTGATTTTTTAGGCGGACATCCTGATAATCTTACAGAGTTTATATCATATAGGATTACCGGCGTCCCTTAACTTTATGCATTTAGTATAACGGGAAATTATGGAAAGAATGTGACGGGCAGATAAAGAAATCCTGAAATATCTTAAAAACTTCTGAAGAAGAGATAAATTTCAGCAAAACAGTTGACGTATATAGATTATCGATATAATATGAAGGTACAAAGTATATAGATAATCGATATAAGGAGGGAGAAAGAAATGGCAGTTGATAAAAGTCTGATATCAGGGAGTACGACTCTTTTGATCTTAAGCCTTCTGGAAGAGAAGGATATGTATGGATATGAGATGATCGATACGTTGAAAGGAAAGTCAAACAATGTATTTGAACTAAAAGCGGGAACCTTATATCCGCTACTGCATTCTATGGAAGAAAAGGGATGGCTTACCGTATATGAGCAGGAGGCCGGTGGAAAGATGAGGAAGTATTATCGGATTACCAGAGATGGGAAAAAGCAGTATCAGGCAAAAAAGAAAGAGTGGAAAGCGTATTCGGAAGCTATTTTACAGGTGATCGGAGGTGTGTGTTTTGGAACGGCGTGATTATCTGGAATTGATGACCGGTCAGATCCGCTGCAAGAAAATGTGTCCGGTTATTGCAAAGGAAGTAGAAGATCATATTGAAGATCAAAAGCAGGCTTTTATGGCAGAAGGGATGAAGGAAGAAGAAGCTGAGAAGGCAGCTGTGGAGGAGATGGGTGATCCGGTGGAAGTCGGAGTGGAGATGGATCAGATCCACAGACCGAAGATGCCATGGAAAGTAATTTTTGTAATCGCTCTGATGCAGATTTTAAGTGGAATGTTTGCAGTTTTCTTTTTGAAACAGAATGAAAGTTATGGATATATCGCAGGAATCCGGCAGATATTCCGGCTTGCGATGGCATTTTCGGTTATGATCCTGGTGTGTTATATGGATTACAGCTGGATCGGGAAGCACGCAAGGCTTTTGGCAGGCAGTTATCTGTTGTTTATGGTTCTGATGAGACATTTTTTTGCCCTTCAGATTAACGGTGCAGTAAGATGGATTGGAGTCGGCGGTTTCAGTGTAAGTCTTTCGCTGATGAGCTGGCTGTTTCTTCCATTGTATGGTGCAGTGTTGTATCGGTACCGGGGAGAAGGATATGGTGCTGTTCTTAAAGCCATAGTCTGGATGCTGCTTATCGCAGGGATTCTGATCACCTGTCCGGATCTTGTGATGGCAGGGACGGTTGGACTTTCCTGTGTCTTTATGCTGATGCTGGCACTGGAAAAGGGATGGTATCAGGTTGCGGTTACAAAGGTGATGACCGGAATAGGTATCAGTGTTGTTGGAGTTCCGGTTGGCATACTGGCATATTTTTTCTTCTTTGGTGCGGAATATCAGAAAAGCCGTATCCTGGCGATGTTTGCAGTGAATAAGTCACAAATGATGAAAGGGACAACGCTTGGGGCAGTACGGGAACTGCTGTCGAAATGTATGGCAGTTGGACGCGCCACCGGAGTAGAGGACTTTTGGACTGGGGACCGTATCAGTTCCGCGGATTATATGATGCTTGGAATTGCGGGGTATTGTGGAATTCTTGTGATGGTTCTTTGTATTGCAATAATTGCCGGTTTGCTGTGCTGGTTTTTAAGAAGCGCGCTGAAGCAGAAGAACCAGCTTGGTATGATGATGGGATTTGGCTGTGTGATGGTTCTGGCAATTCAGTTTCTGTTATCACTGCTGGCGAACATTGGGGTATCCAGGTTCGGTCAGGGAGCCTGGTGTCTGTTCTTCGGATATGGACGAAGTGGCCAGATGGTTTCAGCAGTATTGATGGGAATTTTGCTGAGTATTTACCGGCATCAGAATGTAACTCCTGAGCTTGTAGTTGAAAAAAGAGCGGTGGCGAGCTAAGATAGAAGAAAAAAGAGGAGGAACAAGATGCTGGTTTGTGATTATATTGTAGAGAGAATCGATGGAGATTATGCGATGCTGAAGCGGACCAATCTGCCAGAGGAAGAGGCAAAGATGGTAGCAAGAGCACTTCTTCCGGAAGAGATCCGGGAAGGAAGCCGCCTTCATTATGAATTACTTCAGTATACAATTGTTGAATAAAGGTATGGAAAATGTGTGTGCCCTGGGACTGGAAAGTGCCGGAGCACACTTTTTTCAAAGTGTAATTTTCTGTTTAGAAATTTTTCAGAAAATATTAAGGAAAATGGATGTGCATATTTAATAAAAAGAGAGTAAACTCTACTTCCGAGGTGAAGAATATGGATAAGATTTCGGTAGTAGTACCATGTTATAACGAAGAAGAGGCATTGCCTGTTTATTATAAAGAAATGTGCCGTGTAATGGACGAGATGAAGGATGTTGTATTTGAACTGATTTTTGTAGATGATGGTTCATCAGATGCGACGCTTGGTATCATGAAAGACCTGAATGAAAAGGATAGCAGGTGCAGATATCTTTCATTTTCCAGAAACTTTGGAAAGGAAGCTGCGATTTATGCAGGACTGAAAGCATCGGAAGGCGATTATGTTGCACTTATGGATGTAGATCTTCAGGATCCACCGACGCTATTACCTGAGATGTATGAGATCCTGCAGGAGGATGGATACGACAATGTAGCGACAAAAAGGGTCACAAGAACCGGAGAGCCACGTATCCGTTCTTTCCTGTCAGAAAGCTTTTACAAATTTGTCAATGCTATTTCAAAGACAGAGATTGTAGATGGAGCGAGAGATTACCGGCTGATGAAGCGGAAGATGGTGCAGGCAGTTCTGGAAATGAGCGAGTATAACCGTTTTTCAAAGGGAATCTTCGGCTGGGTTGGATTCCGTACAAAATGGCTGCAGTACGATAATATTGAGCGCTCTGCTGGAAAAACCAAGTGGTCCATGTGGAAGCTGTTTAAATATTCGGTGGAGGGAATTACTGGATTTTCAGTGGCACCGCTCTCACTGGCTTCGGTAGTGGGTGTACTGTTCTGCGTGCTTTCCTTTATTATGATCGCAGTAATCGTAATAAGGACGCTGGTCTGGGGAGATCCGGTATCCGGCTGGCCGTCACTTGCCTGTATTATTTTCATGGTCAGCGGAGTACAGCTTCTCTGTACCGGAATTGTAGGGGAGTATCTGTCAAAGACTTATCTTGAGACGAAGAAACGTCCGATTTTTATTTTAAAGGATTCCAGCGATGATAAGGAGCAGAAGCATGAAAGAACGTAGAAAAGGTCTGCTATGGGAAATGGCACTGATCCTGCTTACGGTTGCCGCCTGTCTGTACTCTACAGGCGCAGGAAATATTTTCGGGGCAAAGGTGGACTGGAGCAGTCAGCACAGTGTGTTCCCGGAATATTTCCGGCAGCAGTTTTATCGTACAGGGCAGTTTTTTCCTGAGTTTGCATTAAATATTGGCGGTGGTCAGAATATTTACAATTTTTCTTATTATGGATTGTTTAGTCCGGTCGTTTTGATCGGTTATCTTCTGCCGAATGTGAAGATGTCAGATTATATGATGGTGGCAAGTATTGTATGTCTGGCAGCAGCGGTTATAATTTTGTACCGGTGGCTGAAAAGCCGGGAATTTACAGCTGCGGTAAGCGGGATGACAGCGCTGATGTTTCTTTTCGCAGGACCTATGATCTATCAGTCGTCGCATCAGATTATGTTTGTAAATTATATGCCATTTCTTTGTCTGACATTTTTGGGAATCGACCGATATTTTGAACAGAAAAAATCCGGTCTGCTGATCGGCGGAACCTTTCTGATGATTATGACAAGCTTTTATTTCAGCATCGGTGGAATACTGGCGCTTGGTCTATATGGAATTTACCGGTATGCAAGGACAAAAGAGCGGGCAGAAGAGATGATTACGGTAAAAGGATTTCTAGGTGACGGACTGCGGTTTGCAGGAAGGATTCTGACGGCAATCATGCTTGCAGGAGTTCTTCTTGTGCCGACTGCGATGGCTCTTCTCGGGAGAAGCGGAAGCAAGGGAGAAAAAACAGATATCTGGCAGCTTCTGACACCGCAGATCAATTTGGAAAAATTTCTGTATGGGGCATATGGACCGGGACTTAGCTGTCTGATGCTGATTATTTTGCTGACCGGACTTTTTTATAAAAAGGCTTATGAGAAGATCCTGTCGCTTGGTTGTCTGGTGGTGCTGACAGTTCCGTTTTTTTCGTATCTGCTCAATGGTGCACTTTATATCAGACCGAAGTCGCTGATCCCGTTTTTGCCGCTTCTGTGCTATCTTACGGCAAAATATCTGGAGAAGCTGAAAAATCAGAAAATAGCGAGAATCTGGATGCTTCTTCCATGTCTGGCAATTATCATATATATTTATCTGAAGAAGGATGATGTGAAAAGCGAAGTCCTTTGGAAACTACTTTTGCTGGATGCGGTCATAACACTGTTGATCTGCGTGGCACAAGCGTATAGTGCATGGATTCGGAAGTATCTGACAGTAGCCGTTCTGGGACCGGTGATCCTGAGCCTTATTGTTACCGGAAGCTATTCCTGGGAAAAGAGTGGAAATCTGGAGAGCAGGAAAGCGTATGAGGAAGATACCAGCCGGTCCATCGGGAAAGCTGTGGACAAGGTAATTACATCAGATAGTGGATTCTACCGGATCGAGCAGGTTGGAAATGAAGAGGAAAATGCGGAAAATCTGAATCGTGTGTGGAACAGTGAGCAATATATTACATCCCTGTATTCATCTTCCTATAATGCTGATTACCAGAATTTCCGTAAAAATGATTTTCAGGTAGAGCAGCCGTACCGAAATTTTCTGATGCAGTCGGTTTCGCAGAATCCGGTATTCAGACAGCTGATGGGAGTGAAATATCTGATCTCCAGTCAGAATATACCGGGATATGAGAAAAAGTGGATGACCGGGGGAGGGGATGTGTACTGTGATGAAAATGCAGCACCGATTGCCTATGAGACGGATCAGACGATGTCGGAAGCGGAATATGACAGACTGGATTTCCCATATAATCAGCTGGTATTTACCAGATATGCTGTGACAAAGGACGGAACTGTATCGGCAGGACAGGTGAAAGAAAAACTGGCAGAAGACATAGAGAAATGTGATTTTCGGATTCCGGAAAAGAATAACGGGATTTCACTGGTTGTCCCGACTGAAAACGGATATCAGGTGAAAATGAAAAAGGAACAGGAGTTCGAAGTGGCTGTCCCGGAACAGGAAGAGAAAGATGGAGTTCTGTTTGTACAGTTTCGAATCGAAAATAAAAAACCGAAAGAGGATATCGAAATATCCCTGGAAGGAGAGCGCAATAAACTTTCGTCAATCCAGCATGTGTATTATAACAGAAATACCGTATTTACCTATGCAGTAGGACTGGAAAAGGGGCAGAAAACGGTCCGTTTATCTCTTGGAAAAGGAGAGTATACGATTAAAGATATGAGTGCATATAACGGCGTATTAAATGAAGATACCGGCCTTTATCAGAGTGTATTCAGGGTGGATAAAGAGCAGACGAAAGGGAATCTGATCCAGGGGAGAATCAAAAGTCAGAAGGATGGAATGTTCATTACGTCCATTCCGTTTGATAAAGGGTTTGAAATGACGATAGATGGCGTAAAGGTGAAATGTGAAAAAGTGAATAAAGCGTTTCTGGGATTTCATCTGGAAGCAGGAAAACATAAAATCAGAATTTTGTATCATGCGCCTGGAGTGACAGCAGGAAAGATACTGACAGGTCTTGGCGTTCTGATTGTGATCGCAGGGGCAGTAAGAAAGAAAAAATGCGCGAAGTGAATCTTTAAGATTCTGAAATAAAAAAGGATACAGCCTTAGAGCTGCATCCTTTTTTTATTTGACAGAGAATTCCGAAGAAGCTTGCTTTTGCCATCCATGTATCTGCAGGTAGTAGTTTACTCCTGACGCTTGATCTGAAAATGAACGGCATCATCAGACCAGATCTTATCGGTATATCGGATTTCGATGGTAGACCAGTTCAGTGGGACTTCCAGAGAAAGATATCCTTCCAGGGTTTCGCCGGGAGCGATCGTTCCATCGAGCTTTGGCTGGTCGCTTGTGGTTGCAAGAGCAGTAAATGCAGCTGCACTGTAGTCAAGTTTGGTATCGTCACAATAATTTTCAAAGCTTGCCATACTGCTGATGACCAGATCATCAGATGTCTGATTGACAATTGTCATATGGACAAACATAAATTCATTGCCTTCTGTCGGGACAGACCAGTCATCTCCTTCGGATTCTACGTAGCTGTCCATCGTGATCTCAATGCCATTGTATGCGGCGGTCTCATTTTGCTTATAGATCTCTTTGGTGGCATCAGCTGTCTTCTTCGGTGTTGGAGTGCCGGAAGAATTGTCAGAAGAAGTGTGCATTTTGGAAAAAAGGAATATAACCGCAATAATGATCAGGATGAGAATCAAGATGATAAACGGCAGACTTTTTTTGTGTTTCTTTTTGGGGTTTGTTAGCTGGTCTGGTGAAGTTACATCATCAGAAGATGCATCGGACTTTGTGCCTGCAGTATCATTTTTGGAAACTGGCGTTGGTTTGGCAGCAGGTTCATCTGCCTGACCGGAGCTGATAACTGGTTCTGGAACTGGAGCATGCTCCTGTACGGAGGATTCATTTCCGGAAAAAGGTTTGTCTGTAGAAACTTTTTCAGTGGCTTTCTTCTGAGCTTCTGCTTCTTCTGCTTCCGGAACATTTTTACGCATGCTGCGCATGGCAGCAGCTGTGCTGTGGTAGATCTCCGGTCCGTTCAGGGGATCGTCGAAAAAAGCCTGCTGTCTGGCAGCCGGGCGCTTTTTTCCGGAAACAGATCCATGCTTATGAGCAGAAGATCTGGTACTTCGGGTATCTGTATCATCCGGAATCACAGCGGATGCCGGAAATCTTTTACGGCAGGTATCACAGAGATATTTGCCGGGATATTTTTTGCTGGGGCGGACTTTGTGACCGCATACAGGGCATTTCATTCTAAGTTAAGTCTCCTTTATGATTCAAGTGTTCTGTTTTTATTATAGGGGAAAATCCTGTCAAAAACAAGGAGGTATTCTTGTCGAACAGACAGAAAAGTGATATCATACTGACTAAGTAACGTGGCAGAAAGTCGAAGCTGTCAGATACAGGAAAACAAAAGAAAGCAGGGAATGATATGACATATCAGGAAATGATGGAAAACGCAAAATTATCTATGGGGCTTTACTGCAAAGCCTGTCCGGTTTGTGATGGAAGAGCATGTAAAAACCAGATACCGGGACCGGGAGCAAAAGGTGTTGGTGATACTGCGATCAGAAATTATAAAAAGTGGCAGGAGATCCGCGTGAACATGGATACGATCTGTGATGGCGGAGAGACAGACACTTCTGTGAATTTATTTGGAAAGGAATTTAAGATGCCGTTCTTTGCAGGACCGGTTGGAGCCGTGAATCTGCACTACAGTGACAGGTATGATGATGTTTCTTATAATAATGTACTGGTATCAGCCTGTGCAGATGCCGGAATCACCGCATTTACCGGAGATGGAGTGAATGCAAAGGTAATGGAGGCTGCAACGGAGGCAATCCGTGAAAATGATGGATGCGGGATACCTACAGTAAAGCCTTGGAATCTGGATACTGTCCGGGAGAAGATGGAACTGGTGAAGAAGTCAGGAGCATTTGCGGTAGCGATGGATATTGATGCGGCAGGACTTCCGTTTCTGAAAAATATGAATCCGCCGGCAGGAAGCAAGAATGTACAGGAGCTTTCCGAGATTGTGAAGATGGCTGGAAGACCATTTATCGTCAAAGGCGTGATGACAGCGAAAGGCGCGAGAAAAGCAAAAGAAGCAGGTGCCGATGCGATCATCGTATCTAATCACGGAGGAAGAGTGCTGGATCAGTGTCCGGCAACTGCAGAAGTGCTGGAAGAGATTGTAAAAGAAGTGAACGGTTCTATGAAGATTCTGGTTGACGGAGGGATTCGCTCCGGTACAGACATTTTCAAGGCACTTGCACTTGGTGCTGACGGTGTACTGATCTGCCGGCCGTTCGTTGTAGCGGTCTATGGCGGTGGAGAAGAAGGTGTGAAGCTTTACATTGATAAGCTGGGAGCAGAACTCAAAGATGCCATGCAGATGTGCGGTGCACATTCTGTTTCAGAAATTACAAGAGATATGGTAAGATATTATCAGGACTAGAAAAATACATGCAGGAGGATAATACAATGGGAATGAGAGTGAACGCAGAGCTGCCATTACCGGCAGACCTGAAAAACGAATATCCGTTATCGGATAAATTAAAAGCTATCAAGGCGAAGCGGGATGAAGAGATCCGTGATATTTTTACAGGGAAATCAGACAAATTCGTGGTGATCATCGGACCATGTTCGGCGGACAATGAAGATTCGGTATGTGAGTACGTGAACAGGCTTGCAAAGTTAAATGACAGAGTATCGGATAAGTTGATGATTATTCCAAGAATCTACACGAACAAGCCACGTACAACCGGAGAGGGATACAAGGGAATGTTGCATCAGCCGGATCCGGAGCAGGCACCGGATCTGCTTGCCGGAATCATTGCAATCCGTAAAATGCATATAAGAGCCATGCAGGAGACTTATCTGACAGCAGCAGATGAGATGCTTTATCCGGAGAACAGAAGTTATCTGGATGATATTCTTTCTTATGAAGCGATTGGTGCGCGTTCGGTTGAGAACCAGCAGCACCGTTTGACTGCGAGCGGAATGGATATCCCGATTGGGATGAAGAATCCGACAAGTGGAGATTTATCGGTAATGCTCAATTCTGTTGTTGCAGCACAGGGACCGCACCGCTTCATTTATCGTGGGCAAGATGTGACGACAGGTGGGAATGATCTGGCACATGTGATCCTGCGGGGCGGCGTGGATAAATATGGTACAACGATTCCAAACTACCATTATGAGGATTGCAAGAGACTTCTGGATATGTATGAGCAGAAGAATTTGAAGAATCCTGCAGCGATCATTGATGCCAATCATTCCAATTCTAACAAGCAGTACAAAGAACAGCTCAGAATCGTAAGCGAGGTACTGCACACAAGAAATTATGATTTAAAGCTGAAAAAACTGATCAAAGGTGTAATGGTAGAAAGCTACTTGGTAGAAGGAAGACAGGATATCGGCGGAAATATGGTATACGGTAAATCGATTACGGATCCGTGTATTGGATGGGAAGATACAGTGAGACTGATTGATAAGATTGCGGAAGACTGTTAATTATAAAAATACAGTGTATCAAGGTTGAAAAACTTTGATACACTTTTTTTTGCAGAAATGATTACAAAATTACAGTAAGATATATTTCCAGGGCAGATAGAATATATGTTGTAAAAACATAAATTACGGGTTAATGAGAAAACTTCTCAAAAATTCCTATAGACAAAATCCCACTAATATAGTAGACTATAAATAGTTAGAAAAAGCTAACTAAAATAAATTTAAACAAACTCATACAAGAGGAAAACAACATGAACTGGATGCAGAAAGATGTACAGACATCTGCTCAGATGGAAATTGCATGGCAGTGTGCTCCGGTATTGACCGGTGTAAAGCCATCCAATATTCTGACCTTGAAAAATGTAAGTGAAAAGGAAGTTGCGGAAAGTCTGAAAGAGATGGGAATTTCATACAGCATGCTTTGCGACAGCGGAGTCCGAAAAGTATGGCTGATCTACAGAGAAGAAGAGATTCTTGAAATCCTTGGAAAAAAAGAATACAGCGAATTTCTTGATATACTTGGCTATCGGGGATTTGAGTTTCCGCAGATGCTTCAGATTATGAATCTGAGATTTGAAGGATATCAGCATGGAAGTGCAGAATTTCCACATGAACTTGGAATTTTCCTCGGATATCCACTTGCAGATGTGAAAGGGTTTATTGAGCACAACGGAAAAGATTTCCTTTATCAGGGATACTGGAAAGTGTATGAGAACGTAGAAGAACGCAAGAAAATGTTTTCTATCTACAACGTTGTAAAAGAGGAATTTATCAGGGAAATGCAGGCAGGGAAGGATCTGTGGCATGCAGCAAGAAGCGTGAGACAGCCATTTGACATACAGCCTGCATAAAGGAATAAAACCTGGTAGATGATAGAAAGAAAAAAGAAAGGAAGAATTTAAAAATGAGTGATATTTGTGTAGCATACTGGAGCGGAACAGGAAATACAGAAGCAATGGCACAGGCAATTGGAGCAGGAATTACAGCAGCAGGGAAAAGTGCTGATGTAGTACCGATGGAAACTATTTCGCCTGCTGATTTAAAAGATCAGGCTGTCTGGGTACTTGGATGCCCTGCAATGGGAGCTGAAGAACTGGAAGACGGAACGGTAGAACCGTTTGTATCTGAACTGGAAGGATTTGCATCAGGAAAAAAGGTTGCCCTGTTTGGATCCTATGACTGGGGAGACGGCGAATGGATGCGTACATGGACTGAAAGAATGGAACAGGCTGGTGCACAGATCGTCGGCGGAGAAGGACTTATCTGCCACGGAACACCGGGAGCAGATGCAATAGATGAGTGTGAGTCACTCGGCAGGGAGGTGGCTGGCTTATAAGAGATACGAATACCTTTTAAATAAAACAGAAAACCGAAAAAGCTAAATAATCAAATAAAATTATAATCGAATCAAAAACAAATAAAAACCAAAAATTAAAAGCTAAATAATCATCAAAAAAGAGCCGCTCCGTTTTTGCGGGGCGGCATACAAAAAAATCACAATCGTTATTAGAATGAATTAAGGAGATGGATAAGAATGAGCGTTGTAATTGTAGGAGGTCATGACAGAATGGTCTGTCAGTATAAAAAAATATGCAAACAGTTTAAATGTAAAGCTAAAGTATTTACGCATATGTCTGCCGATCTGAATAAGCAGCTTGGACAGCCTGACCTGTTTGTACTTTTTACAAATACAGTATCGCACAAGATGGTAAAAACCGCGCTTGATGAGGCAAAAAGAAGCAATGCGAAGGTGGTTCGCAGTCATACAAGCAGTGGTGCGGCTCTGACAGAAATTTTAACACAGGAAGCAGGAGCAGCGGTTTAAAGCATGAATTTATTTACCGGGATCATGATCCCTTTTATTGGAACGACGCTGGATGTGGCACTTGGATAGAATGCAGAGTGGAAAAGCGAAAAGAAATGAAATGAATGTGTCCTGGTATGAAAATTATCTGGGCACTTTTTATATGTGCCCAGATTGGCACATATAAAAAAGAGGTCTTTCTCACGAAAGACCTCTTACAGCGTGCGTTAGAGGATTCGAACCCCCGACCTTTTGGTCCGTAGCCAAACGCTCTATCCAGCTGAGCTAAACGCACATTTATATTGTGTGTTGAACTGTGTTGCTCAACAACAAAATTGAGTATACATCAGGAAAGACAATATGTCAAGCACTAAAATGAAAAAAGTTAAAAAACTTTTGATCTCATTTTTGAAACTCACTTTTGAACGGGGAGATTAAGGCAAGTTTGCTGGCTCTTATTCAAGATAAGGACAGATCTGATTCCATTTGGTAAGCAGGCGTTCCTTTGACCAGGCTGCATTTGCCGGACTTGTGGACGGCAGACAGATTGCTTTTTGCTGAGTTTGTGGAAAACAGTATTTTTTATATAAGCGGTCGGCAGTGCCTCCGTTGGTGAAAATCTGCCGGATGGATGCCGTCTGAAGAATCTCTGTAAGGTCATTGGGAACGACATTGCGGATACTGCTGTCACTGGAGCCTTCGATATCACAGGAGGCGATCACATCCCAGACGGCAATGTGGTGTGCAAGGAGCAGTGATTTTTTTTCTTCTATGCCGACAGGAAGTGGTTCATCTGTAAGTGTGGCAATAAGATTCCAGAAACGGTTTCTTGGATGTCCATAGAAAAACTGACTTTCCCGTGATTTTACAGAAGGGAAGCTCCCAAGGATCAGAATGCGGGAGTCTGTGTTAAATACAGGATGGATTTCGTGAAGTACATGTGAAGATTCAGCCATAGGTATGCCTTCTTTCATAAATATATTCAATAAAAGGATAAGCGATACGGGAGTGAAAAGCAAGTGGGAAAAAGTACAGTCTGGGTTACTGTTCACTCCCGTGTCAATCACTACGCTGATTGGCACGGAGGATGCACGTTTTATCTTGCATGGCATCTCGCCCATCGCCAAAGGCGATTTAAAATGGCGAGATGCGTTGCTGGTCACAGGTACTGTGAACAGTAACCAGTCTGGCAGAATGCACAAACCCTGGAATCCCTGTGACTGTCAGGAGATTATAGAAAATAAAAAGATCAGTGACTGGTTTTGGAATAAAAAGTTTGTGAATTATTGAAAAAAGTTCTGCTTGTAAAGTGGCGGATGTCAGTGTATAGTGAAGTCACTCTAATTCGATTCTAATTTTATTTTACAGGAAATTGCATCCGGTATAATAAAATACTCTGCGAAGATACGCAGGGTGACATTCTCTATTTTGAAACAGATCACAAGAAAAGTATATGATATCAGACACATGATTCAATGTGGCATTTTCGGGACAAGTTAATATGAATGAACAGACACAGGGAGGAACAGGATGGAAGAAAGAAAAGACTATGCGGTACTCCGTTTTGTGGATCAGAATGGCTGGAGTTATATGGTAAATGACTATGCAAAGGGCTGTTCTTTGATGGAGTATATCAAACAGGGAACCCGGGTGGAAAAAGAAACAGTATTTGACTGGATCAGACAGCTTTCA
Source organism: Coprococcus sp. AM11-30B (assembly GCF_027674365.1). NCBI lineage: Bacteria > Bacillati > Bacillota > Clostridia > Lachnospirales > Lachnospiraceae > Coprococcus > Coprococcus sp. AM11-30B. The sequence goes on from NZ_JAQDVB010000036.1 coordinate 13,373, forward strand.
AAACAGCTGGAACAGTATTATCGTTGTGGAAATGAGGATGCTGCGTATGGATATGTGAACCCATATGCAGTGATTATAACCGGAGACGGAATGCTTTGCCTTCTGGATATCAATGAACCGGAAAACGAGGAACTTTTAAAGCAGATGAAGAAGAAAAAGCTTCGTATGCTTTTTGTAAGGAAAGAAAGGGTTCTTTCGCAGAAGACAGAACGGTCGGATGATCTGTATGGTCTGGCAAAGATAATGGAATTTACAGCAGAAAAATGTCTGGATCCAAAGGCATTTACACGGAAAGAAGAGCGAGTCTGGAAAAGAATGCTTGGAAAGTGTTATAGCAGTGGGAAAAATGCCATAAAAGTATTGAAAAATATGCAAAAAGAAATTGGTTTTCTGGAAAGGGAAATGGAAAGACCGAGGGATAAGGTTTCGGCAAAAAAGATTTTGCTTGCAATTCTGGCGGTTTGTATCATGAGTGTAGCAATCATCGGAGGGACAGTGAAAAAGCCGGAAACAAAAGCGATTGCAGCGGATCAGGATCAGCCAGAGGCGGGAGTTCAGGAAGGAGCAACGGAGAAAAAGGAGACAAAAGAGGTTGTGGAACAAAATGGGGACAGTCCTTATCTGGAAATGGGACTTATTTATTATGTAGCGTGGGAAGATTATGTGAATAGCCTGGATAGTCTCGATAAGGAAATGCAGGAGACAGAGTTTTCCGATGCATACCGGGTGGTCATAGCGAGTCTGGAAGAAGGGAGTATACAGCAGCAGGAGGATGGATTAAACGCAGAAGATGCAGTAAAAAAAATATTAGATGAATTGGAGAAACGTGCAGAAAAAATACAGATGAAAGTGTATTTGTACCAATACCCGCTATTGAAGGTAAGTGTTCTGGAAGAGAGTGAAAAATGGAACAGGCTGACAAAGAGAATTGGTGAGGAGATGATTAGAAGACAGGCGTGGTACCGGTGGGATACAAATGGAGAAAAGGAGTGTGAGGTCAGAAAATATCTTGCAGAAAGCTATTTTAAACTTGGTGAGAATTTAAAAGCAGCTGAACAATATGAACAGATCAGAAAATTAGAATCGAATGAAGAAGAATTAGAAGAGATTTATGAAAAGTTGCAGTTGATTTATGAAGAAGCGCAGGAATATGAGAAAGTGTGGGAGATCAGCAGAGAGGCGGTTGAAGTATTACCGGATTCAAAAAGGTTGTGGATGAACTATCTGGAGCGTTATTGTGAGAATCCGGAAATGGAAAGAGAATTATGTGCAGAAGCAGTAAAAAAGGCCATCCAGGCAGTTCCTGAGCTTGCAGAATCAGAAACGTTTAAACAGCTTCAGGGAAAATATAAAATTGTGATCGATGGAGAAAATATCCGGGTTGGAGAATAAAACGCTGAAAGAAATTTTTGAAAAAGTCCCATAAAAGGGAGGATGCCGGGTGACTTAAAAGCCCCCGGCATGTATTATGAAAAAGTTATTCTATTATTAACTTCTGCACGTCTTATTAAATGATTTGTTTGAAATCTTTTATCTTTTATGTTCTTCATTTGATGATTCTAGTATATAAAACACTTGTGAAGAAAGAGTGTTTAACAAATGAAGGTTTTTTGAAAGATAAATGAACAAATTGTGAACAAGACTATTTGCGGAATGCGAAGTATGGAAGCCCATCTTTCATAGGTACTTCTACACTTCCCTGGATCAGTGGGCGGGCATAAGCGATGAATTCATCTCCGATGTCGGAACCGTCTTTTGTGATCCATTCTTCAGGAACAGCTTTTTCTTTATTACAGATTTCGTTCACGTCTGCAGTTCCGAATTCAAGGATGTATGGGTCATCACTCTTACGGATAAAACTGATCATCTTTCCTGTTTCACCATCTAAAGCGGCACTTACAGCAAAACGGCCGGAAGCAGCGGCTTCGTTCAGATCTGTGGCAGATAAACAGGAGGAAGAGCATCTCTGGCAGACATTGAGTTCCACAGAGCGTACTTTGATACCAAGCTTTTCTTTTACGAGATTTTCAAGATACTTTCCGGAGCCGGTTAGCATTTTATGACCGAAAGTATCTGTGCCGACATCACTTGCAAGCTCACAGAAAAAGGTTCCGTTACCATCGTTGATTCCTTCGGAAATGCAGACAACGAGATTAGAAGTTTTAGTAAGCTTTTCTTTTACCTTTTCGATAAATGCATCCGGGGAGAAAGCAACTTCCGGAAGATAAATAAGAACCGGATTATCGCCTTTAAATTTGCGGGCAAGAACGCTTGCGGCGGTCAGCCATCCGGCATGGCGTCCCATGATCTCGACGATGGTGACAGATGGTTTATTATCATAGACAGAGGCATCAATTGCAATTTCGCGTACTGTAGAAGCAACATATTTGGCAGCACTTCCGTAGCCCGGGGTATGATCGGTCAGAACCAGATCGTTGTCGATGGTTTTCGGAACTCCGATGATGCGGATATCACTTCCGACTGTTGCTGCGTAGCGGGATAATTTACTTACGGTATCCATAGAATCATTTCCGCCAATATAGAAGAAATAGCTGATTTCTTTTTCGGTAAATTTCTGGAAAAGTTCAGGATAAACCGGATCGGAAAGATCTTCCGGTAATTTATAACGGCAGGAACCAAGATAAGAACCCGGTGTGGTGCGGATACGTTCCAGTTCGCCATTTTCTTTTAAAGGTGCCATGTCCATTGTGTGATCGGCAAGAAAACCTTCGATACCGTTGATCATACCGATGACATTATCAATCTCCGGATTTGCCAGACCTTCTGAGACAACACCATAGAGACTTCCGTTGATTACAGCAGTAGGACCACCTGATTGTCCGACCAGTAAATTGTGATTCATAGTTGAAATCCTCCTATTTATTCATAGTAATCATATAGCTTTAACTATAGCCGAAAAATGTGAAATTTACAATATCAGTTGGAAAACAAAAAAAATTAGGCTATACTAGGAACGTGAGCTTTAAATTGAGAAGGAGAATACACATGAAATATATATCGTTTGCGATTCCGTGTTATAACTCGGCAGCTTATATGGACCGGGCAGTGGAATCTATTTTAAAAGGTGGAGAAGATGTAGAGATCATCATAGTTAATGACGGATCAAAGGATGATACTTCAAAGATTGCACATGAGTATGAAGAAAAGTATCCAACGATCGTCCGTGCAGTTGATAAGGAAAATGGTGGACACGGAGATGCGGTCAATGCAGGTCTTGACCACGCAGAGGGAAAATATTTTAAAGTTGTGGACAGTGATGACTGGGTAGATGAAGAAGCACTGTACAAGATTCTGGATGTTCTGAAAAAGTTTGAAGAGGAAGAAAAGCAGGTGGATATGCTGCTTGCCAATTATGTATACGAAAAAGAAGGAATGGAGCACAAGAAAGTGATTGAGTACAAGAATGTGCTTCCACAGGAAGAGATTTTTGGCTGGAATGATGTGAAACATTTTCATCTGGGACAGTATATTCTGATGCATTCTGTTATTTACCGGACAGATTTCCTGAAATTATGTCAGCTCAAGCTGCCGAAGCATACATTTTATGTGGACAATATTTATGTTTACTATCCACTTCCGCATGTGCGTAAGATGTATTATATGGATGTGGATTTTTATCGTTATTACATTGGAAGAGAAGATCAGTCTGTCAATGAAAAGGTGATGATCAGTCGTGTGGATCAGCAGATTTTTGTCACAAAGAGTATGATTGATATGTATGATATGCGCAAGATTTCTAATAAAAAACTGCGGACCTATATGACTAATTATCTTGCAATTATGATGACGGTGTCTTCGATTCTTCTGATTCGTTCCAAAAATGCAGAGAATCTGGAAAAGAAACGGGAGCTGTGGCAGTATCTGAAGAAGAATCACTACGGAACTTATTGGAAGATCCGATACGGAATCCTTGGACAGACCATGAATCTTCCGGGCAGATCAGGAAGAAAGATTTCGTCTCTGGCGTACATTGTGGCGAGAAGAATTGTCGGATTTAATTAAAATTCGTTCTTGACATTTCCGAAGAGAAGACTATAATAACTGTTAAAGAAAATATGGTTCACCAAAATTCGTTGATGAGAACAAAGTCGTATCCGTCATTATTTTCAGAGAGCCTGTGGATGGTGTGAACAGGTAATAACCGGATAAGGATATCCTCTCTAAGAAGCGGGTCCAAAGCAGAAAAGTATCTGCAAGTAGACCTTGCCGGGATCCACCGTTATATGGATAGCATATGTTGGTATGTGAAGTGCCGCAGATTATTTTCTGTGGAATTAGGGTGGTAACGCGGATTTTATTCGTCCCTTTTCAGATTGATTCTGGAAAGGGACTTTTTTGTTGCTGTGTATACAAAAAATCCTGTGAATTTTGTTATCGGAAGATTAGAAGAACAGTTTTGCGTGGACGAAAAGAAAAAGGAGGAAACTGTAATGAAAGCATTACAAAAAGCAAGCAAATTTTTATCAGACTATACATCATTGGTGGTAATCGCTATTGCAGTAGTCACATTCTTTGTACCGGCAATGATGGGATGGGTAAATAACCCATTGTTCGTTGATCCGGTATCCAACAAGTTCACCTGTCAGTCGATCATCATCGGAATCATCATGTTCAGCATGGGACTGACACTGACAACCGAAGATTTTAAGATTCTGGCACAGAGACCTTTTGATATCTGTATCGGTGCAATCGCGCAGTATCTGATCATGCCATTTCTTGCATTTGCACTGACGAAAGTACTTCAGCTTCCGGATGGAATTGCACTTGGTCTGATCCTTGTAGGCTGTTGTCCGGGTGGTGTATCCTCCAATATCATGTCTTATCTGTGTGGCGGAGATGTGGCATTTTCCGTAGGAATGACTACGGTATCCACAATCATTTCACCGATTATGACACCGCTTATGGTTTCACTTCTTGCAAGCGGAACGCATATTACGATCAAAGGACTTCCGATGTTTGTATCTATTGTTGAGACCGTTATTGTTCCGGTAGCTTTTGGATTTTTACTGAATTATCTGTTTGGAAAGAAAAAAACATTTACAGAGCTTCAGAAAGTGATGCCTGGAGTTGCAGTACTTGGACTTGCATGTGTAGTTGGCGGAGTGGTTTCTTCGCAGGGAGACAAATTCTTTGAATCAGGAGTTGTAATTTTTGTGGCAGTATTTCTTCATAATGGACTTGGATATCTGCTGGGATACGGCGCAGGAAGACTGACTGGTATGAATACTGCAAAGAAGAGAACAATCTCCATCGAAGTTGGAATGCAGAACGCCGGACTTGCTACCAACCTTGCAACCACAACGGCACAGTTTGCGGTTGCACCGGAATCCGCAATTATCTGTGCTGTATCCTGTACATGGCATTCTATTTCAGGAACACTTCTCGCAGGATTATTTGCAGCATATGATAAGAGAAAAGCAGGAAAGTCTGCAAATAAAAAGCAGGCTGCAGAAAATGTAGCATAAAATACAGAAATAATTTCGGAATGATCGTCATAAAATATCAGGAATAACTTACAGGGCGTAAGAAGATATGGAAGATCAGAAACTGGAAAATCTTTTAAATCTGGCGCTTGGAGCGACGGAAGAAGAAAGAGAAAAATCATTGAACCTGGATGTCGGGTATCATCCGATTGACAGGGAATGGGAATTGATTATTAAATATTCGGGCAATCTGGATCAGGTAAGAGCCTTGGCAATCCAGGTGGTTGAACTTCAGAATGAGTACGCGATCATTCGGATCAGCCAGTCCAGGATTGATTTACTTTCAGATATTCCTGAGGTAGAATATATAGAGAAACCGAAACGTTTATTTTTTCAAATAGCAAATGGGAAGCGGGTATCCTGTATCAATGAGGTGCAGGATACCCGCTTTCTTGATATGCGTGGACAGGGTGTACTTGTGGCGATAATTGATTCGGGGATTGATTATGCGAATGAAGATTTTCGGAATGCAGATGGAACGACGAGAATACGGGTGATGTGGGATCAGTCATTAAGACCGAATGCGGATGAAGAGAAGAATCCACCAAAAGGTTATTGGATGGGAGTGGAATTTACCGAGGAGCAGATTAACAGGGCACTTGAGGCTGACGCGTCAGAGGAAAGGAGAAGAATGGTACCAAGTCAGGATATATCCGGTCATGGGACTGCAGTTGCAGGGATTGCTGCCGGAAATGGGCGAGGAAGCGGAAATCTGTATGCCGGTGTGGCACCGGAGAGTGAGCTGATTGTGGTAAAAATGGGATCGCCTATGCCAGACGGATTTCCACGGACGACAGAACTGATGCAGGCGATGGATTATGTGGTGAGGAAAGCACTGGAATTTCGGATGCCGGTGGCGATCAATCTAAGTTTTGGAAATACATATGGTTCTCATGACGGCAGGAGTCTGGTAGAACGGTATATTGATGATCTGTCGAATTTCTGGAAGAGTGTGATCTGTGTAGGGACCGGAAATGAAGCAGCAAGTGCCGGGCATACTTCTGGAGTGCTGCAGAAAAGAAAAGAAGAAAGAATACAGCTCGCAGTACAGGCAGATGAACCGACATTGAATATTCAGATCTGGAAAGCGTATACGGACGAAGTGGAAATTTCATTTGTATCTCCTGCGGGGACGCGGATCGGTCCAATACAATCTGTTCTCGGTTCGCAGAGATTCCGGATCGGGGAAACGGAGATTTTATTATATTATGGAAAACCGAGCCCGTATAATGTCGCGCAAGAGATTTATATTGATATGATTCCGGTGACAGATTATATTACGTCGGGAGTCTGGCAGATCATTTTGAATCCGACAAGGGTTGTGGAAGGGCAGTATGATCTGTGGTTGCCAAGTGAGAATGTATTGAACCGGGGGACAGGATTTTTGTATCCGGATGAAGAAGTGACCTTAACGATTCCTTCGACTGCAGATAAAGTGATATCGGTTGGGGCGTATGATGCGCTTACTTTTTCCTATGCATCTTTTTCAGGAAGAGGATATACCTGGCAGGATGAAAGGACGAAACCGGATCTTGTGGCACCGGGAGTGAATGTCAGGACGGCAGCAGTTGGCGGAGGGATGACTTCGGTGAGTGGAACTTCTTTTGCGACGCCTTTTGTGACCGGAGCGTCGGCACTTTTGATGGAGTGGGGGATTGTGAGAGGGAATGATCCGTTTTTGTATGGGGAGAAGGTGAAGGCGTATCTCCGGCGCGGGGCGAGAGAGCTGCCTGGATTTGGAAAGTATCCGAACCGGGAGGTGGGGTATGGTAGATTATGCCTTTCAGAGAGCATACCGAAATGAAGATGATAGATGTTGTAATAAGTAAAAAAATATGCTACGATACATACACAATGTGTAAAAGAAAAAGGGGGGGAGAAAATGGAAATAAAAGATAAAATAAAAGAATTACGAGAAAGTACCGGAATGAACAGAAAGGAATTTTGTGAATATTTTGAAATCCCATACAGAACAGTAACAGAGTGGGAACGAGGAACCCGAAAGATGCCAGATTATGTGTTACGCTTATTAGCGTATAAAGCAAAGATGGAAAAACTCATCATAAAGGAAGATGTGAATGAAGAATAAAATAATTGAAGTGCAAAATGTGCAGATTTCTATTTCGAAACAGGAGTTAGATGATTATATTTGTATTACAGATATTGCTAAGGCTAAATCAGATTCTGTCAGGGCAGCAGATGTGGTAAGAAATTGGTTAAGAAATCGTGGTACTTTGGAATATTTGTCTGTATGGGAACAGATATATAATCCCAATTTTAAAGTGTTCGAATCTGAACACTTTAAAAAGCAAGCAGGGTTATTGATTTTTACACCTAGTGTTTCGGAATGGGTAAATGAAACAAATGCCATTGGATTATATGTAAAGCGTGGAAAATATGGTGGCACATATGCACACAAAGATATTGCAACAATTGATCATATATAGGCGTGTTTGGCATATGTCAATTTTGAAGGTATTTCTAATTCAGATATTCGAAAAATGTTCGGTTTGGGAGAAAAAGAGAAGACCAAGGCATCGAGATTTTTTACCAGTGCTGTTGAAGGTGGATATATTAAAGTAATGGACCCGGATACAGCACCAAGATATAAAAAGTATATTCCATATTGGGCATAATTTAAGTTTCGCTATGAGTCAACAAAATCGATGGAGTTGACCAGAGATTCGAAAAACCAAAAATAAATCAACAAGTAAGGAGATAATGTATGTTAGAACAGGAAAAGAACACTGAACAAGGTGTTCACAAGCGCCGCACAAGGTACAAGGGGAAATATCCACGAAAATTTGAAGAAAAATACAAAGAATTACAGCCGGAGAAATATCAGGACATGATTGCCCATGTCATTCAGAAAGGAAATACACCTGCCGGAATGCACATTTCGATCATGGTGCAGGAAATTCTTGACTTTTTGAAGATCCAGCCGGGAGAGGTTGGATTTGATGCAACGCTTGGCTATGGCGGACATACAAAAGCGATGCTGAAATGTCTGGAAGGAAAGGGGCACATTTACGCGACAGATGTAGATCCGGAAGAATCTGCAAAGACAAAAAAACGTCTGGAAGAACAGGGATTTGGGGAGGATATTTTAACAATCCGTCTTCAGAACTTTTGTACTATCGATGAGATTGCAAAAGAAGTTGGGGGATTTGATTTTATTCTGGCTGATCTGGGTGTGTCTTCTATGCAGATTGACAACCCAAAGAGAGGATTTTCTTTCAAAGTGGACGGACCTCTGGATCTGCGACTGAATCAGGAAAAAGGGATCAGTGCAGCCGAAAGACTGGATACAATTTCAAGAGAAGAACTTGCCGGGATGTTATATGAAAATTCGGATGAGCCGTACTGTGAAGAACTGGCAAAGGCAATCACCGAAGAAATTTGGAAAGGACATCGAATTGATACTACGACAAAGCTGCGCCAGGTGATCGAACAGACCTTGTCTTTCCTTCCGGAAAATAAGGAGAAAAAAGATATTATCAGGAAGACCTGTCAACGGACTTTCCAGGCGCTCAGAATTGACGTAAATCATGAATTTGAAGTACTCTATGAATTTATGGAAAAACTGCCGGGCGCTTTGAAACCGGGGGGAAGAGTAGCGATCCTGACATTCCATTCAGGAGAAGACAAACTGGTGAAGAAAGCTTTAAAAGCAGGATATCGCGAGGGAGTTTATTCCGAATATGCCAAAGATGTAGTCCGGCCTTCGGCAGAAGAGTGTGCACAGAATGGGCGTGCAAGATCTACGAAGATGCGCTGGGCTGTGAAGGCAGAGCATTCTGATTGTGGCGCTGGCAGCGGCATTTGTGATCAGTAATCTGGTAGTGAGAAGAACATTCGGTATTCTGGAAAAAGCAGATTCGAACTTGAGGATCAGAAACGACAGAAAGAACTGAAAGTGGAAAAAATTGTACTTTAGTCTATAAATTCAGATGCCGGCGTGATATACTGTATGGAAAAGTTACGAGGTATCAATTACCTGATATAAAAAGGAAGCAGGAGGAAAGAAAGAGTATGAACAATTTTTTGCCACAGAAGAGGGGAATGCAGGTTGTCTGGATCATAGTGGGCTGTCTGATCTACGCAGTTGGTCTGAATGTATTTATTATCCCTATGAATTTATACAGCGGGGGAGCAGTTGGTCTTGCACAGCTGTTAAGTTATGGAGCAGGACAGATCGGGATTAAGGAAATTGCAGGTCTGAACCTGTATGGTATCATTTATTTACTGCTCAACATTCCGATTTTATTTATTGCATGGTTTAAAATCGGAAAGACATTTTTTATAAATACAATCCTTGGAACGGTAGGAATCAGTTTATTTACTTCAATCGTACCAACTCCGGCAACAGCAGTGATCGCTGATCCGGTTATTGGAATCATCATCGGTGGTGTTGTAACCGGAGCCGGAATCGGAATCATGCTGACGGCAAAAGGAAGCGGTGGTGGAATAGAGGTTATCGGTATCTGGATGGCGAAAAAATATGCGGGAATGTCCGTTGGAAAACTGGGAACCATCTTCAATCTGATACTGTATGCCATTTATCTTTTAGTTTTTGATATCTCAACGGTGATTTATTCGGTTGTCTACCTGTTCTTCTACACGGTAACTCTGGACAGGATGCATTTTCAGAACATCAATGTGAGAATGCTGATTTTCACGAAGAAGAAGGGAATCGCAGAGGCAATCATGAAAGAAACCGGACGTGGTGTTACGCAGTGGAATGGTGAAGGTGCATTTACGAGTGAAGACAATTATGTTCTGGTGACGATCGTGAATAAATTTGAAGTAGAAGATATCCTGAACATGGTGTATTTACTGGATCCGGAAGCATTTACTACGGTAGATGAAGGGGTTAAGGTGTACGGAAACTTCCAGAAGAGAGTTTAGGAGTCAGGAATAAATGTATAAAATACTGATTGTTGAAGACGATAACACGATCGCAGAGCGGCTGGCATCGCATTTAAAAAAGTGGAATTATAAGACAGTATGTGTACGTGATTTCAAAAATGTAATGGAAGAATTTAAAAAGACAGATCCACAGCTTGTAATCCTGGATATCGGGCTTCCGTTTTACAATGGATTCTACTGGTGCCAGGAGATCCGGAAACTGTCCAATGTGCCGATCATCTTTCTGTCATCGATGAATGACAACATGAATATCGTGATGGCAATGAACATGGGCGGAGATGAGTTTATCGAGAAGCCGTTTGATCTGAATGTAGTGACAGCAAAGGTGCAGGCGGTGCTTAGAAGAGCATATGCACTTCAGGGAACGGCAAATATCATTGAGCATGGAGAAATGCTGCTGAATTTGGGAGATGCATCACTTACAATAGCCGGGCAGAAGATTGAACTCACCAAGAATGAGTTCAAGATCTGTCAGATGTTTTTTGAGAGCGCAGGAAAATTTGTGACCAGAGATGCGATCATGACCAGACTCTGGGAAAGTGACGAATTCATCGATGATAATACACTTACAGTAAATGTGGCGAGACTTCGGAAAAAGCTGGAGGAAGCCGGAATGCATGATGTGATCCGGACAAAGAAAGGAATCGGGTACATGCTGGTATGACAGAGATTTTAAGGGCATTTTGGAAAGAAAAAAGACCAGAGAGAATTGCGGTTCTGGTTTCGGGCATCCTCTTTGCAGTCATCTTCTGGATCTATGAAATTCCGGTGGAGATTGCAGGATATGCGTTCCTTCTGGTGATTTTGTGGAATGTGATCTGGTTTACACTTGTTTTCATACGATATGAAAAAAGACAAAGAGTACTGGAAGAAAATCAGGAAAAAATCCGGACAGAGGCAGAAGGATTTCCGGGGGCAGAAAGCCGGGAAAGCGAAATGTACCAGGAACTGATCCGGCAGCTTTATGAAGAGAAAAAAGAACTGGAATCCTCTGTGCAGATTGAAAAACAGGAGCTGTCTGATTATTACAGCATGTGGGTTCATCAGATCAAGACTCCAATTGCAGCACTCGGAGTCCTGATCCAGAGCGGAGAGGAACTGGAAGAAGTACAGGAAAGCCCGAAAGCACAGGAACTTACCCGAAGCATGAAAATGGAGGTATTCCGGATTGAACAATACGTGGATATGGTACTCACCTATCTCAGAATGGGTTCCGCAACCTCCGATTACGCCTTCCAGATCTGCAGCCTGGAAGAAATCGTCCGCCAGGCAGTCCGCAAATATTCCCAGATGTTCATCATGACCAGAACAAGACTTCACCTTGAAATCCAGGATAAGAAGATCCTGACCGATGAAAAGTGGCTGACCTTCGTCATTGAACAAATCCTCTCCAATGCAGTTAAATACGCAAGAGGCGGAGAAATATCAATCTACACAGAAGAAAAAACTCTGGTGATCTCCGATAACGGAATCGGCATTGCAGAAGAGGATCTCCCAAGAATCTTCGAAAAAGGCTTTACCGGCTACAATGGAAGAGCGAATAAAAAATCCACTGGAATAGGATTATATCTCTGTAAGACAATCATAGATCGTCTCCATCATACTATCTGGATTGAATCAAAACCAGAAAAAGGAACAAAAGTATACTTAAATTTTGACCGTGAATCCAGACGAATAGAGTAATGGAGTCTATCGGTACAAAAACGAAAAAACTTCCAACAACGGAACAGAACTATGATTTACTTTTGGGTAAGGATCTATCAGTTGCAAAAAGTTTATCCATTTGAACAAAACAGCCGCCAGAAAAAATAAATATGGAAAATTCCATGTTGTGCGCCCAGCTAAGGGTGTGTAGTCAAGCCGGTGGAATTCCGGTTTATCCAAGGT
>NZ_JAQDVB010000037.1:0-4515 GCF_027674365.1 Coprococcus sp. AM11-30B
CCATCTAATATAGGCAAAACCACATGATAATCTGTTTGAAGTCTTTCAGCAACCTCTTTGTAATTCCACCATGATAAACCGCCTCCGTGTAAGAGGATAATTACATCGCTGTTTTCTTTTCCATATTCTACATAATTCAACCTCTTTCACCTCACTGTAAACTTCCGATTTTCTCAATTCTCCAAACTTGAATTTACTTTAATAAATATTTTTCAAACGCTTTATGATTATCAAAGTGGACTTCTCTAAAAAACAGAACTAACCAAATAATATAGGTTGGTATAGCTATATATGGGGTTAAAAAGCAGGATAATAATGCTCCTGCCAACATTATAATAGCCCACATAAAGCACTGATTTCTTATATCACGAGAGATATGAGCTTTATCATACAATGCCTGTTCTTCTTTAGAAAATGAATTAAATCCTGAAACAAATTTTGCTGCTTTTGCCTTAAAAATCGCAAATAAAACACCTATAATCAGAAATGGTATTACCAAAATTATACACGACCAAAATCCTATATTCATAATACATACCTCCGCTTCAAACTTTGATTTCTCTGTTTCATGTTATTCACAGTATAATTCCATTTTATAAAATATTCAATTAAAAAGGTATGCGAATATTTTTTATTTCCGCATACCCATTTATCACTTTATTCTTTTACATATCGAATTAACTCACCAATTTCACATTCAAAATAGTTGCATAGTTTACAGATTAAATTTGCATCCAGTCTTTGAAATTCATTTCTGCAATATCTATTGAAATTTGACCTTGGGATATCGAGTTCCTTACAAATCATATTCTTACTGATACCTTTTTCTTGTAACAGTTCTTCTATTCTTAATTCTAAATGTCCATAATTCATGTTCCGCACCTCTACATAAAGTATATTTATTAAATCTTTATGTAGTAATTCACTATATAGTGAGGTACTATATAGTCAGTCCCTTGTTAATAACACAAAAGAGGTATGTACATGAAAAAGAAAATCATAGCAACAATCACAATGCTCTGTTTACTGACCGTTCTCTATAATTATCTCAGACTGCCGGACTATCATATTACTAACAGCATATCCTTTAGCAGTGCAGATACCAGAGATACTGAATTGACTGTAATTGTTTACAAATGTTGGGAAATTGATGGATTAATCAAAGACATTGAAAATGAACATAACAAAATCAATGGTACGCCTACCACCTTGGAAATCAAGCTCTATTATCCAACTTATTACTTGCACAATAATAGCAAACCATTCCGAACTACAACCATTGAATATAATAAAAAAGAATAGCACTCTATTACTGCTTTTGAAGTAGTATCGGCTATTCCCTCTCCTTATATTCTTTTGTTCGTATTTTCGCAAACTAACGTTCCGCAAGGATGCCCAGTGCGACGGTTCCTAACAGGGCGGCGGGTCGACTGGGCAAGTGGACGGCTGAAAAGCATTTTCTACTCAACGACATATTTAACGTTTGATTCTCTCCGTCCCTCATATTTCTCCTGTGCCAACAGTTTATCAAGAAATTCTGACACTTCTTCCATGTCTTCACTGTCTATCAAATCCAGTTTTATCAATACATCAAGGTCTGTCTGATTCTTCGGTTGTATTGAGATCGGCTGAGATGTATCCACAACCACTTTCAACTGTTTTGTCTTATTTGCTGTTTCAATATCCGTAGTTAATCCCATAACGTGGCTTTTACTCACGCCGAATATCTGTGATAATTTTTCCCATATAGATTCATCTCTCGGCGTTCCGTTTCCATTTTCATAGTTCGTAAGCATACTTTGTGAAATGCCTAATTCTTTTGCAAGTTCCGCAACGGTTATATTCTTTTCTTTCCGCAATTCTTTTATTTTATTCATAGCGAACCTCCTTTATAAGCACATTATATTTCATCAAATTTTCTCTGTCAATCTTTTTATCGGATATTCAGATATTTTCTATTGACATTCTGCAACGCTTGTTTTATCATAAGATTATCTTAATATCTGATAATCAGATATCTGTAAGGAGGTGAAACGATGATTAGAGGAAATGACTTTATTTTAAATCCAGACAAACTGCAAGAGGAATTTCAGTTAGTAGAAGTTTCCGACTGGATAGACTTTTCTACAAAAGAAAAATTAGGATTCTACTATACAGTTCTTCTTCCAAAATTAAAGTTTGAGAAAGTCAAAGTAGGCATTAAAGCCAACACAGCGATTGTTACCAACGAGGAACTTGAACAAAAAGGGCAGATTCCAGTCTCATTTGATGGCTTACATACTTGGGCTAGTCTCTATAATGGACGTCTTTCTGTCAAAGCAGAAGCTTCCAATATCAGAAAAGTGGAAATGAAATAATTTCCCTACTATGTCAGCCAGTCAGTGCCGGACAACGTCATAGGTGCTGAACTGGCTGACCTCTATACTTGATATATAAAACAACATCTTCCGAAAACAATCGGAACATTCATTACAAAAATTGGGATATGAGGTGATATTCGTGAGCAAAACAAAAGAGTGTTTTGCATACAATACGAAAATCATTGAAACTCCTACTACAAAAGAAGTATATATTTACGAAAACCCTATTTTTATTCACTCGAAAGAAAAGGCAGATTTAACAGACATAAGTAACCGAAAAAAATTTGATGAAATGTCAGCTCATAAGCAATATGACAGTTTAAAACGCAAGCAGAAGCATTACGAACAGGCTCGTTGGGATATTGCCCGTATTGTTGACTGCAACTTTGATAACAGAACAAAATTTGTAACACTGACATTTAAAGAAAACATTCAGGAAATCCTGATAACCAACAGAGAATTTAAGTATTTTATCCAGCGATTAAATTATTATTTGTATCATACCAAAACCCAGTTATTAAAATACCTTGCAACGTGGGAGAAACAGAAGCGTGGAGCAATCCATTATCATGTTATTTTCTTTGATTTTCCGTATATAGCAAAAGAAAAATTACAGAATTTATGGTCACATGGATTTATTAAAATCAATCGCATTGATGTAGACAGCAAAGAAAACAGAGGTCGTTATCTTAGCAAGTATTTTGGAAAAGACCTTGATTTGAAAGAACATAAGAAAAAAGCCTTTTTTAAATCTCAAAATCTGAAAGTTCCACACGAAACAAAAGTCATGCTGACCGAAGACATTTTACATGACTTACAAAAAGAAAATATCGTCTTTCAGAAAGAATACACAAGGCAAATTTACGATACCAACGCTTTCTTATCTACTGGTTCATGCTTAAAGGACAGCAGTGTTATCTACATCAAAATTAAAAAAGAAAATCCTTGCGTAAAGGGGGAATCTTATGGATAATCCCGTTACGTTTTCAGATATAACATTATTGAATACGTTAGCCACCTGTGCTAACATGAGCACAGATGAAGTCTTCAAAGATTTTAAAATTATGGCAAATAAAAAAATCTTGAAGAATCACAAATATGAAATTTATTACTCGGAATCAGAAAAAAGCTGGCGTACTTATTTACCCGATGAAACCAAACCTAACAAACGCCGTCCTGTTAAGAGGAAGAGTAAAGAGAACCTTGAAAAAGAAATCATCAGATTTTATCTCGAAAAGCAGAAAGCTGAAAACCGTCAGAATGTCACACTGGAAGAATTATATGTTGAATGGCTTTTGTATAAAAGAGATTATACTTCCGTAAAAGCAAAAACAATTCAAGAGTATGTATCTGAATGGAATAGATTTTTCAAAGATACAGAACTTGTTAAAATGAAGATAGGCGAAATCAAACCAATCACGCTTATCCGCTTTTTCAGAGAAGCTACAAAAGACCGACAGTTCACGCACAAGCGAGTCAGTAATGCCCGTTCTGTTTTGAATGGAGTAATGAGTTATGCGATCGAAGAAGAAATTATATCACATAATCCTGTCTCTGATGTGAATTTCAAACAGTTTACCTATAAGCCAGTAGAAGTACAAAGTGACAATGTATTTTCTCGTGATGATACGCATAAGTTATTAAATTATCTTCGGTGTATCATAGAGCCATATTCTCTTGCAATACAGTTATCTTTCTATCTGTTTATCCGTGTTGGAGAAACAAAAGCTATCCGTTGGGAAGATATTGACTACAATAACAGGCTTGTATATCTTCACAGACAGGCGACCTGTGAACGTACATTGAATGATGATTTAACATTCTCAAGCCGAAAAGTAAAAGTAGTAAATCAAATGAAAGGAAATACTTCTCATGGATTCCGTAAACAGTTCCTTACAGACGAAGCACTTAAAATTCTTCACAAAGCAAAGGAATTAAATCCAAATGGAATATATGTCTTTGAACCCAACGGCGAGATTATGACAACAGACAGCTTTAATCGCCGTTTGAAGAAATATTGCAAAGAAGCCGGTGTTCCTTATCATTCCAGTCATAAAATCCGCTTTTACAATGCTTCAACAGCTTTTGACGGAAATAATCTTACAACCCTTAGTTATTTAATGGGGCATAGTGAGACAGCTACAACATTGCATTA
>NZ_JAQDVB010000037.1:4525-16070 GCF_027674365.1 Coprococcus sp. AM11-30B
TTTTTGAAGCAAAAAAATAAGAGAAACGCTGTAAATTCAACGTTTCTCCTACTTTTTACTAATGCCGCAGACCGGAATCGAACCGGTACGGGTATCACTACCCACGGGATTTTAAGTCCCGGGCGTCTGCCAGTTCCGCCACTGCGGCAAGAGATGCTCAAACGGTTTTTGCGAAAAGCATACGCGCTCTGCACTGTCTCTTCAACCTCGCATCAATGGGCGGAGGTGGATTCGAACCACCGAAGCAAATTGCAGCAGATTTACAGTCTGTCCCCTTTGGCCACTCGGGAATCCACCCATTTTGTCTCTCGACAATATCTATTTATATCATAAATAAAAGAAAAGCGCAAGGGAATTTATCCAATTCTCCTGCACTTTTTCCAAATTTTTATACCCAGAATGACCACGCTGCATTCATCTGATTTATAATTGTATTCAGATCCCATTTCTTACGACTGTTGATCTTACTGTTCGGATCATTGATCAGTACCTTGCCCTCCTCTGTCAGCCCGGAAAGGACGATAAAATGTCCCTGGTTTGTAAAATCACCCGGTCCCATACTGCAGATGATCGGATGTCCTGCCGAAAGCTCGGATTTGAGAGTGTCTTCTGACCAGTTTGTAAGCTGTGCAGATTTTATTCCAAGTTCTGAAGCTCCTGCAGTCATAAGCGTCCAGTCTGTTCCGACTCCATCTACATAATATCCCATATTGACACTCATATCTGCCACATACTTCGGTGTAAATGAAGTATTGCCTGTAAGTCCTGTCGCCACCATGGAAAGGCTGGTCGGTCCGCATCCACCCATTCCGATATTCTCGGAACCATAAGATGCATATCCCCATACTTCGCTCCACTGGAAATATACCGGAATATGGTTCTGAATTCTGTAATCTTTCAAATCTACCGCCTGAAGTCCCTGCGCACTGAGTTCTTCCTCTGATCGTGCTGACTGTTCCGGATAATCAATCACCCACTGCAGTGCTTCCTGATGATCAAACAGCCATGTCAGCAGATCATCGGAATACTTTTCTCTGTTCAGAATGATTTCCTTTGTCTCCGGGTTTTTCTTATATAATTCGCCCAGCTGGTCTTTATACTGGTCAGAATCCAGCACCTCCTGGACTTTCTCAGCTTCTATCTCTTCTGGTGTCTTTGTTTCTGTTTCTGTCTTTGTCTTGGCAGAGGATGTCTTTTTTGCAGATTTCTTTGCATTTCCACTTCCACAAAGCATCAGGATCACAGCCAACACGATAATTCCTGCTGCTGCAAAAATGCCTGCTTTATATAGCTTTCTTTTCATCCTTCGTACTTCCCGCTTGCGCCTCGCCATTTTTTTCTGACGCTGCTCCGCTCTTTTCCTGTCTTCTCTCATCATATGTCTATGGTTCTTCCTTCCTTAAACGACATCTCGTTAATGTTTGTTCCCTTTTTACGCATATTTCAGCCTTACTTTAACATATTTTTTCATGAGAAAACAGTCTTTTCCGACAAGTTTAGAATTTTTTAAGTTTAAAGCTCTGTATAATTACTCTCCAGAGTTACCTCTGTTTTCTGATCTCCGATACAGATCGTATAAGATTTTCCGGAAAATCTGTGAAAAAAAATGAAACAAAAAAGCCAGGCATTTGCTGCAAGTTCTGACAGCAAATGCCTGGTTTTGATATGCGCCCCGCAGGGGCGCTCGCGATTTTATTTTTATTTTGCACAGAGGTCCTTCACTACTTCTCCTGCGATAATCAGTCCGACTACAGATGGCACAAATGCCACACTTCCCGGAATATCTCTTCTCCCCGTACATTTATGCTCTGCTCCTGGCGGACAGATACAATGGTTTCTGCAGCTGATTGCCATGTCCTCGATTGGTCTGGTCGGTTTCTCTTCTGAATAAACAACTTTCAACTTCTTAACATGACGCTTCTTTAACTCCCGGCGCATAACTTTTGCAAGCGGACACATCTGTGTCTTATAGATATCAGCCACTTTAAATGCACTTGCATCCAGCTTGTTTCCGGCTCCCATACTGCTAATGATCGGCACATTCATTGCCTGCGATTTCATGACAAGCTCAATCTTTGCAGTCACCGTATCAACTGCATCAACTACATAATCATACTCATCAAACGGAAATTCATCTGCATTTTCCGGAAGGAAGAAGCATTTGTGGATCCGCACATTCACGTCCGGATTGATTTCCAGCATTCTCTCCTTCATAACATCTACTTTGTATTTCCCTACCGTCTTTCTAGTTGCAATGATCTGACGGTTTAAATTGGTCAGACATACCTTGTCATCATCGATCAGGTCAAATGCCCCGATTCCGCTTCGTACCAGTGCCTCACATACATAACCGCCGACTCCGCCGATTCCAAATACGGCAACTCTTGAATTCTTCAGTTTATCCATCGCCTCTTTGCCAAGAAGCAGTTCTGTTCTCGAAAATTGTGTAAGCATCTTCTTCTCCTTCTTCTCTCATAAAATACCTGTAAACTCTTAACCAATCCACTTCTTGTTTCATTGGCTTATTTTCAATCTTTAAGTTCCACAATCATTTCTCTTTTGTAAATATCTGTCATATCCAAAATATTTTCGTCAAAATTCGGATTCGTTGAGCACACCGCAATCCTTGCTCCATCTGTCTGATATTCTTTTAAATAATAAGCTTCCCGGATCTCTTCCGGCTGCCTTAAAAAAAACGGATCTCCCTGCTTCGGAATCTGGATCTCGCTGGTATTCAATCCCATCACAAGGCCTTTGCGCGTCGCTTTTAAAAAGCTTTCTTTTAAAACCCAGTAGCGGTAAAACATTTCCGTCTGCTCCGCTTCATCTGCATTCCGGATTCTCTCATATTCAGAAGAACAAAAATATTTTTCTGCCAGCCTTTGATGATATTTCCGCATGCATTCGATGTCGCAGCCTACCCTCTCTCCGGATACGCCTGCGCTGCACAGAACATATTTCCCAGAATGTGATAAATTAAAGGACTGCCCTGCATCTTGCGGTATCTTGTGTCTCTCCTGTATCTTCATCCAAAGATACCATGCACCCACGCTTTGAGCCTGATCCTCCCTGTGCTTTAGCCGGTCTGCTTTTTCCTGTCTGAACGCCGGAACTTTTTCATAAATTTTTTGATAATTTTTCTCATTAAGCAGTTCAGATATATCTGCCAGGAAAGTTTTTACTTTTTCCATTTCCCGGATTCCCCTTTTCTTTGCCGGCTTTTACACATTTATCCGCATTTTTCACTATATAACACCTGTAAAAAATATGCAAGGAATATCCTACTGATTTTATTGGATATTCCTTTCTAGTTTTTTATCCCTTGTTAATTTTATATAGACTATGGTATAATAAATAAATCTACAGGCAAAATTAAGTTACTATAATATTTTTAATATGTATCAATTCAGAAAGGATGTGCAATTTATGTGTGGATTTGCAGGCTATTATGGCGCCGGCGATTTTAATAGAGAAGAAGTCATCGACCAGATGGGTGAACGCATTGCCCACCGCGGACCTGACAGCAAGGGAAGCTTTGTTGATGACTATGTAGCCCTTGGCTTCCGCCGTCTGAGTATCATCGACCTTGAAGGCGGATCTCAGCCGATTCACAGTGCAGATGGCAAACATGTCATTATTTTCAACGGAGAAATTTACAACTATCAGGAAATCCGTAAAGAACTGATTGAGAAACACGGATGTCAGTTCCAGACAAACTCAGATACAGAAGTTATTCTTCAGGGATACAAGACCTATGGCGAAAAAATTGCTTCTATGCTCCGCGGAATGTTCGCATTTGTAATTTACGATAAAGAAACTCACAACTTATTCGGAGCAAGAGACTACTTCGGAATCAAACCATTCTACTATGCACAGATGAATGGAAGCCTTTTATTTGGTTCTGAGATCAAGTCCTTCCTGGCTCACCCACATTTCCATAAAGAGGTCAACAAAGATGCCCTCAAGATGTACCTGATTTTCCAGTACACCCCACTTCTTGAAACCATGTTCAAAGGTGTATTCAAACTGGAACCGGGAACATACTTCACTTATGATGGAAAAGAACTTAAGAAAACAAAATACTTCGATCCGACTTATGCAAAGAAAGACCGCAGCTTTGACGAGACAGTAAAACTCATCGGTGAGACCATTCAGGATTCTGTTGATTACCATCAGATTGCTGATGTAGAAGTAGGATCTTTCCTTTCAGGTGGTGTTGATTCAAGCTACATCGCATCTACTGTAAAACCGATGAAGACCTATTCCGTAGGATTTGAAGTCGGCGGATTCGATGAGACAACCTTCTCCAAGGATCTGTGCGATATCCTTCATATGAGCAATGCAAAGAAAGAAATCTCTTCTGACGAATTTTTCGATGCTCTGCCGGAGGTTCAGTATCATTCCGATGAACCACATGCCAACCTTTCCGCTGTACCGCTGTACTATCTGTCACAGCTCGCAGCCAAAGATGTAAAAGTAGTCTTAAGTGGAGAAGGCGCAGATGAGATGTTCGGTGGATACGAGACATATATCCCAAGCAAATCCGGTGATATGTACCGCAAGATCGTACCGGCATCTATTCGTAAAAAACTCGGAGACTGGGCAAAACACCAGCCAGACAAGAGAGGACTTAACTTCCTCAAGAGAAATGCAACTTCCGTAGAAGATTCCTACATCGGCCAGGCATTCATCATGGACAACGAAGAAGCAGATGAAGTACTCTCTCCTGCATATAAGAGCAAGATGCGCTACCAGGACGTAACCAAACCGTACTTCGACCAGGTAAAAGATCAGGACGACCTTCATAAAAAGCTCTTCCTCGATATGCATCTGTGGCTGCCACACGACATCCTGCTCAAAGCAGATAAGATGACAATGGCACACTCCCTCGAACTGCGTGTACCATACCTCGACAAAAAAGTCTGGGAACTCGCCCGCAGCATCGACAGCAAATACTGCGTAGACGGCATGGAAACCAAAAAAGCATTCCGTACCTCCGCCCTCTCCCACATCCCAATGGACTGGGCAAAACGTAAAAAACTCGGATTCCTCGTACCATTCAGAGTATGGCTCCGAGAAGATAAATACTATAATAAAGTAAAAGAAATGTTCCAGAAAGACTTCGTATCCGAATTCTTCAATCAGGAATTACTGCTGAAATGGCTGGAAGATCATAAGAATAAAGTCGGAAATTATCATAGAAAGATTTATACCGTATATTCATTCTTACTGTGGTATGAACAGTACTTTGTCCTCAGATAGAGCAGTGCCAAAATAAAAGAACACGCAAATTTCATGCTCGCATGAAAATTTGCGTGTTTTTTTATTTTGATAGAGCGATAGCTCGCACAGCGAATGAACCGCCAGGTTCACGAGCTGTGGTGCACTGCTCCTCCCCTAAATCATTCGACCAACAAACTTTCTTATCTAAAACACACCAATCCCCAAAGGGGAACAGCGCCAGCGCCTTCCCCGCCCCTGCACCCATCTCCCCAGATTGGCTGCTCATCTATCGCTACGATGATGATGTCCTTGTCCTCACTCTTACTCGAACCGGCAGTCACAGCGACTTATTTAATCTTTAAAAAATAGAAGCAACTAGTCAATGGTGTGCTACCACAATTCCCATTTTAACTAGCTGCTTCTATTTTTATTCTTCTTACACCAACCCAAATGACCTCAACACATCCAGCCACATCGTAAGCGTAAACGCACTCAACAACGTCGTCATCATAATCACTCCGGAACTAAGCGTCCCCTCATGTCCCATATTCCTTGCCATAACAAAACAGCTGACCGTCGTAGCAGATCCAAGCATCACCAGAATCGCAATCAACTCTTCATTCCTAAATCCAAGAACTGCTGCTACCGGCAAAAAAACCGCACAAAATCCAACCAGCTTCATAAACACTGCCACAATTGTCGGCTTCATTTTCGATGTCGCTTTCCTCAACTCAAATGTCGCTCCCATCGACATCAGACCCATCGGCGTTGCAGTCGCCCCGACATTGGATACAACCTTATGTAAAATTGTCGGCATCGGAAGCTTAAGTGCAGACCAGACAAATCCCGCCACAATTCCAATAATGATCGGATTCGTTGCAATCCCCTTCAGCGTTTTCTTTACCAGCACCTTATCAAAAGAATTATTCCCCGGTTTAAACACTGAAAGCACCACAACCGCCATAATATTATAAAGCGGCACACTGCCGATGATCATAAGCGGTGCCATTCCCGCAGTTCCGTAAATATTCTGGATAAAAGCAATTCCAAGAAGCGCCGCACTGCTCCGGTAAGTCGCCTGTATAAATTCGCCTTTAATGCTCCGATCTTTCCACAGCAGTGAAATCAAAGTTGATATCGTAATACTGATCGCCGTCACCACAAAACAAAAAAGAATAAACTTAATATCCCATACTTCCGAAAAATCCACGGTCGCCAGCTGTTCAAACAGCAACACCGGAAGCAGAACCAAAAATACAAACTTGTTCATCTTTGCCGCAAAGACTTCATCCATCCACCCCAGTTTTCTGAATAACATTCCAAGTAACATCATCAAAAAAATCGGAATCGTTGCATTCAAACTGAAAATTAAATTTTCCATAATCGTTCTTCATCCTACTCATTTATATTTGCATATCGTTATTTTGAACTCTTTCCAGAAACCTGTCAACAGCATTTTCTCACATCAAAAGAATGATTGAGATTTAAAACATTTTATACTATAATGAAATAACACTTCGGGGTATGGCTCAGCTTGGTCAGAGCGCACGGCTGGGACCGTGAGGTCGCAGGTTCGAATCTGGGAGTTTGACAGTTGAATAATAAAAAAAAGTACTCGCAGGTCGCATAAAACCTGCTTTTTATGTCAAATTTATGGTTTTAATGTATGTTATTTTCTGTTATCGTATTGTGCAATAAGTGGAAGGAGATATTGCATATGAATCTTCATATATCAAAATCCAAAAACGCAGAGTCTTTTTATATCTGCAAATCTTATGTAAAAGCTAACGGCAGCACATCTTCCATGATTGTTCGTAAACTCGGAACTTTGGAACAACTTTTGATCGAACATAGTCCAACAAGGGATGACGTCCTCGCATGGTCAAAGAAATGATAAGATTCTTTATTATGACTGTTCGAATTATTATTTCGAGATTGAACAGGAAGACGGTAGCAAAAAATACGGAAAAAGTAAAGAGCACAGACCAAATCCAATCATTCAGATGGGACTGTTTATGGACGGGGATGGAATTCCTCTTGCTTTTTCTCTTTTTCCAGTTAATGTAAATGAGCAGACATCGCTGAAACCTTTAGAGAAAAAAGTCCTTAGTGGTTTCGGATGTCAGAAATTTATTTATTGTAGTGACGCTGAATTGGGATCAGAATCCATTCGCGAATTCAACCATATGGGCGAACGTACTTATATCGTAACCCAATCAATCAAAAAGCTGAAAAAAGAGGAAAAAGAATGGGCACCAAAAATGCTGGATTCTGGAAGCACGAAAAAGAATCGTAAGAACCCAAATGATCCGGCACGTTTCATAGGTAAGATAGCTGTCACCAAGGATGGGGAGGCTGCAGATATAAAGCAATACCTGGATGAGGATAAGATTGCGGATGATCTTCATGAAACCTGTGGTTTTATGACAGACTATCAATTTATAACAAAGAGCAAAATGAGAACAATACAGAACAAAAGTAAAGGGAAGGAATAAATTACTATACTTCAAAACAATCGAGTAGGAGGCGGTGACTAACCGCCGTCCTCTCACACCACCGTGCGTACCGTTCGGTACACGGCGGTTTCAATAGTTGACGTGCACAGACTGATAGGCTGTGGCTAAATCATAGAAGCCACTGTTTATCAGTCTTTCTTTTGTCATGGCTTTCTTAACTGTTGTCAGATTCGCACAATACCAGTGTCCTCTTCGGCAGTTTGCTGCCATGTTCGCATAGTATTCGTGTACTCCCATCTTTATCAGATTTCTTTTCTTTGTTCTTGGAAGTTTCCACTGTTTCCATATACACATACGTATTCTGCGGTAGAGCCATCCGTTGATGTCATCTATGTTGTTCTTCATACTTGCAATTCCGTAGTAGTTAAGCCATCCCCTCGCATACACCTTGATTTTCTCAAGGCTTGGCTTGATTGACTGACATCGCTTACGGGAAGATAACTCCTTCAGTCTAGACTTAAACTTCTTCCATGACTTCGGATGAACTCGGACATAAATGCCTTTTCCGTTCCTTCCCAATGCAAAGCCAAGGAATTTAAAATTTCGGATTGCAAATACACTGACAGTACGACTCTTTTCTCGGTTGACTGTAAGTTTCAACCTCTCCTCAAGATATTTTGTACTGCTTTCCAAGAGTCTCTCTGATGCTCGCTTGCTCTTTGCAAGAAGCACAATGTCATCTGCATATCTTATGCATGGAACGCCTCTTTTCAAGAATTCCTGGTCGAACTCATTGAGGTAGACATTTGCCAGCAATGGTGATAGATTTCCACCTTGTGGTGAGCCTTCCTCTGTGTCAATGACTACTCCGTTTTCCATTACACCGCTTTTCAGATAGCGCTTTATCAACTGTACTACACGTTCATCTTTTACATTCTTCCGGAGAAGATTGATGAGAATTTCGTGATTAAGAGTATCGAAGTACTTTGACAAGTCAAGGACTACAGCAAATGTATAGCCTTGTTCAGCATACTCCTTAACCTTAAGTATTGCATCTTTTGCACTTCTGTTCGAACGATAGCCATAGCTACCCTCTGCAAACAGCGGTTCATAGATCGGCACTAACTGTTGGGTTATTGCCTGTTGAAGTGTACGGTCTACCACTGTTGGTATGCCAAGCTTTCGCACACCACCATCTGGTTTGGGAATCGTGGCTCGTCTTACTGGAGACGGAGTATACTTCCCACGGTATATGCGGTCAGTTAACTCTTGTTGATGTTCCTTTAGATATAGAAGAGCCTCCTCAATGGTCATGCCATCAATTCCTGGCGCTCCCTTGTTTACCTTAACTCTCTTATACGCTCTGTTAAAGTTATCTTTATACAGTATCGCTTCTAAAAGTCTCGGCTGTGCACTGTCTCTTTCTTTCCATATCCGATTGAATGACCTAGACGCTTTCACATACCCTTCATGTTCCGCATTATCTCTTTGCGAACAGCCATTGTTTTCAATGTTTTCTGCCATAGACAGTCATTCCTCCTTTCTCGGTCATACTCAAGACTCCTACTGATTCGGTCCTTCACCTCTCGGCTACTATGACCTCTGCTGACTTCTATGCGTTCAGCATTGCTTTATGCAATGGTTACCTCTTTCAAGGCGTACCGCACAGACCTCCCTAGGTATCACACGTTTCTTCCTCTCCATCCGTCTGCCTCATTTATCATGCATGATTCCGTGTAGTTATTGGGCTTCGATTTGGCGTGCAACCTTACCCTCATGCATAACCTCATATAAGATTTCTATCCGTCAGACCAGAGATTTGCCCGTAAGTTAGTATTTTTTTCCTCACATCCGGCTTCCTTCAGATTCCACCTCACAATGGACACCCTGCTGTTCAGCTATATACTTCCTTGTTACCTAGGCGTATTCGGGTAGGGTCAAGCGATGGCGCGGTAGTTTCCGTTTCCATCGCCTGCCACCTCAAACCGTGCATGAGGTTCTCCCTCACACGGCTTTCCGATAATCTTCTTCCCACAACATTCAAAAGACTGCCACATATCTTTTCTTATTTAGATAATAAAAATACTCTATTCCACTGGTTGCATACCACTTTCGAAATCCATACAGCACATGTTCTCTGTATTTCTTCTGTTTTCGCCTGTAATACACCCGTCTCCATAGCCTCATCCACACGTATTCATCAAGCTGTTTAAACCGTCTTGTTGAGTTTCCGTGCTGAAAGTAGTTCCTCCACCCTCTTATAAGCGGATTTAATTTCTCCACTTTTTGCTCCAGACCCTCATAGGCTGATTTTCTGCAAGTAATTACTCTGATTGCATCCTTTACCTTTTTCATCGCCTTTTTACTTGGCATCATGTAAGGCAACTTCCATCCACATTTAGTTTTACCAAACTTCTGATAACGGAATCCAAGAAAGTCAAAGCTCTCCTTATTCATATCTACAATCTTTGTTTTCTGCGGATTCAACGTCAGTTTCAACTTGGTCATTATTCTTTTCAAATGCTCAAACGCTAATTCTGCATCTTTTCTTGTTCTGCACACAATCACTGCATCATCTGCATATCTGACTATGACGCCCAGTTCCTTATGGTTTTCCCAGTAGGAGTCCAATACATGAAGATAGATATTTGCTAACAACGGACTAATGACTCCTCCTTGCGGTGAGCCTTTTTCCGTTGGATAATATTTCCCATTTTCAATGACTCCGGATTGTAACCACTGTCTACATAACTTAATGACCCTTCTATCACTGATGCGATGATTTAATAATCCCAGTAGTATTTCATGATTGATGTTGTCGAAGTATCCCTGTATGTCTGCATCTACTACATACCAGTTTTTATATAATTCTTTTTTCACTTTTTCTGTAGCCTGTTTTGCATCTCTTTTAGGGCGAAATCCATAAGAACTATCTAGAAAGTTTGCTTCAAAGATAGGTTCTATCACTATCTTACAGGCTTGTTGCACAATCCTGTCTCTAATAGTCGGTATTCCCAATGGTCTTTGCTTCCCATCCGGTTTTGGAATGTATACTCTCTTTACCGGCTTAGGTCTGTATTTCTTATTCTTTAAATCCTCTTGAATATCCAACAAGTATTCTTCTACTCCGTATTCCTCAATCATTTCAAAGGTAATGCCGTCAATCCCAGCGCTCCCCTTGTTTTCTCGTACTTCTTTCCATGCCCGCCACAAAATATCCAGGCGAAAGATACGGTCATACAACGCATGAAATCTGCGTTGCTTATCCTTTTTGGCTGCCAGGTATAGATTACGTTGAAGTTGTCGTGATTTTTCTATTGAGTGTTGTTGTCCATTATTTAGCATGCACTATCCCTTACCTTCCCGTTAATCTTGATTAAAGCAGAGCCCCTTTTCTCCCATTGTTTTTCTTACCAATAGTTCATAGATACTATGGGCTCCTCCGACTTCTCATACCACTTCCCAAGAAATTTCGCATGCGTGCTTATATCCTCAGTTACATACTTGTGGTTATATGATGATATGAGATCTCTTCTGTTCCGTTATCAACTTTCATAACATTCCGCTCCCTCTACACCGAAGGGTTCTTCAATGCTGTACTCCAGTATCCCCACATTTTCCATGGTCTTCGTCAGAAAGTCAGTGACTCGACTCCCTCTTATCCCTTGCAGGGCTAACGTAACGATGCTACAGGATTCACTTTATGTTACGGACTGCTATTTTGCACCTGTTTCTCACAGGCATACCTCGCTTCAACACAATCGGTCACCCAAAAGCATTGGAGGTTCGCTACAAGGCTCACTGGCGATTACCTTGACCAGACTTTCACTGGCAAGCTGATAACAGCTTGCAGAACACACGACTTT
>NZ_JAQDVB010000038.1:0-14545 GCF_027674365.1 Coprococcus sp. AM11-30B
ATTACCTTGACCAGACTTTCACTGGCAAGCTGATAACAGCTTGCAGAACACACGACTTTAACCCGTTAGAAACGTGCGCCGCTAGGCGCACACGGCAAAAATCGCCAGCTTTCACGCTGACGATTTTCTACTGCATAAGTCCTTTATTCCATTCTCTCACTCTTAATAAAATGCAGAAACCAGCTAACTGCAAGAAGATCAGCGGAACCTCCCGGAGAAATATTATTTCTGATAAATTCTTCATCCAGTGCTTCTATTATGGCAGTTGACAGAATCTGGTTTCCACTGATCAGTTTCTGCAGTCGCTTCCGGATCCGCATACAGGTCAGATAATCAGATCTGGTAATCAGATTCGTATCGACTGTTGCAGTAATCAGGTGCAGCAAAGTAATACTTCCGGCTCTGTCAAATGAATACCCTTTATCTAAAAGTCCTTCCAGAACAGGCAGACCTTCTTTGCGAACCGACGGGAACCCTGTCATCACTTCTCCACGGATTCCTTTAATTCCGTATTTTCGGTAGAAGCGACATCCAGCGGTATCCGGCTTATCCCCCATCGTTTCAAAAAAGTATTCCATCGGAACTTTCGTCATATGGATGCATTCCTCTATCAGCGCTTCAGGACACAATTCTTTTCCATTACCTCTTACTCTTCCTGCCGCTCCGCATAGAATTCCAAGCGAAAAGATTGCTCCTTTGTGCGTATTCACATTTTTCGTCACACGGTACATCGCAGCTTCGGCAGCTTTTCCAATTTCCTGTAGCTCAAAAAATGTTTCTTCCGGTTTTGCAGAAGACAAAAGTATTCCAGTTTCAACCATTTCGCAAAAATATGGAGTCAGTGACACCGCGCTGTTCAAAAATGTATAAAAATCCATATCTTGATGGGAACCTGCATTTGCTCTGTCGACCAGTCCCGGCTTCGGCGTAACCGACACTTCGTATAACAGTGCCCTTGTTGCAAATTCCGCAATGCGATCTGTAAATTGTATTTTAAATCCTTCTTCCCTTTGTTTCACCATTACTGCACCTTTTTCTGCTTTCCCTACTCCGCTACTTCCCGGACAACATCCATGATCGTACCATCACGACCTTCAATGATTCCGACTACTCTCTCTCCGAATTTAACCGGCTGCGGAGTCCCTACAATGTCATAGGCAATGTCACGCAGTTCTTCGATTGTCTTAAGCGGTACACAGTCTGCTTCTTTCAGACATTTCAGAAGATCTTGTCTTGCCGGATTGACTGCCACACCATAATCTGTCACCACCACATCAATACTTTCTCCTGGTGTCGTAACCGTTGTAACATCCGTACAGATTGCCGGAATCCTGCCCTGCAGAAGCGGACAGATCACAATCGTACATTTTGCTCCCTGTGCTGCATCCGGATGTCCCCCCTGTGCACCTGTGATCATTCCATCCGATCCCACAACTACATTACAATTGAAATGCGTATCTACTTCCAGTGCAGCAAGTACAACATAGTCCAGTTTATTTACAAAACAGCCTTTATTAAATGGATTTGCATAAGCACCGGCACTAATCCTATGATGATTTGGCCGTTTTACAGAATTTACCGCAAAAAGATCAAAATCCTGTGTATCCAGAAGCTTTCCAACCAGTCCCGCATCCAGCATATCTACCATACCTTTACTCATTCCGCCTACTGCGAATCCCATTTTGATACCACGCTCTTCCATGATCTTTGCAAGCGAAGCAGCGGAAGCAATCGATGCTCCTCCAACACCAGTCTGATAAGAAAATCCATCTTTAAAATACGGAGTATTTACAACAACCTGTGTACAGTAATCTGCCATCATCAGCTTTCTTGTATCTGTCGTTGGTTTTGCGGCCCCCGTTGCAATTTTTTCCGGAATTCCAATCGCATCGACTACACATACATAGTCTACACGTGTCATCGCAATATCTGCCGGGAAATTCGGGAATGGAACCAGGCAATCTGTTACTGCTACTACCTTGTTTGCATGCTGTCCGTCAACAAAAGAATACGACAAAACACCACAATCACTCTTTCCGCCAATTCCTTTACAGTTTCCATAATCATCGCAGGTAGGTGCCCCGATAAAGGAAATATCGATCGTAGTTTCTCCACTCTGGATTGCACGTACACGTCCTCCATGGGAGCGCATGATCGCAAGTCCTTTCAATTTCCCATGAGAAATAGTATCTCCGATTTTTCCACGTACTCCGGAAGATTCAATTCTGGTGATCGTTCCATCTTCAATATACTCGATCAGAGGATCATGTGCTTTTCCCAAAGAACTGGCACAGATGGTGACATCCTTGATTCCCATATCATGTACTTCTTTCATGACCATATTCACCACCAGATCCCCTTCGCGGAAATGATGATGAAATCCAAGTGTCATTCCATCATGAGCACCACATTTCTCCAACGCTTCCCTGATTGAAGCCACCATCTTGCTCGTATTGTGATCGATAACCGGCTTTACGATCGGTCCCTGTTTTCTATATTCAACACCTTCTTTATAATTATTTCCCTGAAATGGTTCTTTTCCTGTGATTTCTAAGATCTCATCTGGAATTTCACGCCCTACTGCATTTAACATCTTAGCATTCCTCCTTTAAAACACCTGAAGCTTTTGCCAGTTCAATCGTTCGTTTTGCTCCATCATAGAACGCAATATCGATCATTTTCCCATCTACTGTAAATACACCAATGCCAAGTGCTTTCTTTTCATCAATTTCCTTTACTACCTTCTGCGCAAAAATAATTTCCTTCTGGCTTGGAGTATAAATTTTGTGAACCGGCGCAATTTGTCTCGGATTAATAATTGATTTTCCGTCAAATCCCATCAGATGAATCGTCTCCGCATCTTTTATAAAGCCTTCCATATCATCAAGATCCGTATATACTGTATCAAAACACTGTACACCTGCCGCTCTGGCAGCAATGATCATATGTTGTCTTGCTCCCATCAGTTCCACACCCGTTCCGGTAATATGGGTCTGCAGATCCTTCGTATAATCTCCCCCTGAAAGCGCAATACCAAATAATCGATCCGATGCTTTGCAGATATCAAGCGCGTTTAATACTCCTTTGGCTGATTCCAGAGCTGCCATGATCAGGACTTTTCCCGGTTCAACACCAAATTCTTTTTCTGCCTCTTCCACTGCTTTTTCTACTTTTTTAACATCTTCTGCCGTCTCTGTCTTTGGAATACGGATTCCATCAGCTCCACCTGCAACTGCACAACGGATATCCTCTTCCCAAAGGTCAGAATCCAGTCCATTAATACGGACAATACATTCAATTCCTCTGTAATTGATCTCTTTTAATGCATGAAAAAGCGAAAATCTTGCTGAATCTTTTTCTTTTTCCGCAACCGCGTCTTCCAGATCTAGCATAATCGAATCCGGCTTATAAATATACGGATCTTTGATAAGTCCCGGCTTCTGTGCATTCAAAAACATCATGGTACGTCTTAATCTTTTCTTATTCGGATTCATTATCTGATCACACCTCCCCATGGAAGATTTTTCTTCTGTCCCACACTTCTGTATACTGCACATTCCACACGCGCTTTGATCGTACAGTCAAGTGCTCCTTTATCTACAATACGGATATTTACATCATTTACTTCCAGCCTTTCCAGTGTTTCTTTTACTACCTTCTGGATCTGTTCCCCGAACTGATTCATCACAGCGCTTTCAAGGTTCATCGTAATTGTTCCATTTCCAGGCTCTACAGTCACCATACAGTCACTGGACTCCAGAGTTCCTGCTATTGCCGGTTTTTCAATCTTCATCCTAGTTTCCTCCTCGTTATTTATCTGATTTTACAGGGAGCATATTTTTAACTGCTCCCTGTTTTTTAATAGAATAATCCTCCAAGATTAAATACTCCTAATGCAGAAAGTAGTACATTCAGGAGTACATTGGCAACGGAAAGTAAAAACAATGTTTTAAACATCTTGTTTAGTTCCTCATTCGTTGTCTCTCTCGCTGCCGAATAGGAAGACATAATGATCGCACCACCTGTAGAAAGCGGGCTGATTGCTGCTGCAAATGAAGTAGCGGTAATCGCAGAAATAATTTCTACATAATTTGCACCTCCAAATGTTTTACATACATCTGCCGCGATTGGGAAGAGTGTCGGCATAACAACTCCTGTTGTAGAACTTACCCACGAAAGGATTCCTGAAGTCGCTGCCAGAATCGGGGTTGCTGTATGTTCATTCATAAATCCGGTCAGGAAATCTGAAATCATTGTAATTCCACCTAATGTATCAATCACATTGATCAGCACACCTACTCCACAGATAAATACCAGTGTTCCCCACGGGATTCCTTTGATTGCCTTCTTCTCATCTACTGCTCCGAGAAGGATCAGCACTGCTGCCGCTGCGAAGGCAAAAAGCCCGGTATCTAATTTAAATCCGATACAGCATATTACCATTACAATAATCGCAATGATCGTCAGCCACTGGTCTCTGTTAAATTTCGGGATATCTGAAAGCTTCAGCGGATTATCTGCTTTTACTTTATAGCCTTTGTAGATCACATATACAACCAGTGTAAAAATAAATCCGGAAAGCAATGTCGATAAAAACAAATGCAATCCAAACCCACTGTATCCAAGTGGCTCTGAAAGATTTTTTGCCAGCACACCTGTAAGCGAAAGCACGGATGCACATCCTGCATTTGCGCCCAGTTTTGCATAAAGTGCTGTCGCCATCGGATTAATATCCATTTCAAAAGCAAGGTACATTGCAAATGTTGTCATCAAAATACCTGCTGCAATATGTCCCGGTCCGATTGCTGAAATAAAAGCCGAAAGGAAGAACATCAGAATCGGAATCAGAACCGTATGTTTTCCTACTAATGCAACAATTTTCTTTGAAAAAAGCTCCAACGTTCCGTTATTCGATGCCATACCAAATAAAAAGGTAACTCCAACCAATGTTACAAACATGGAACTGCTGAATCCTGCTGCAATCTCTTTTGCAGACATCCCGCCTACTGTTCCCAAAAAGAATGCAACACCAATTGATAAAAAACCAAGATTTACTTTTTTGATAAAGCCAATTGCCACTACGATCACAAGTACAATCAGCGAAATAATAGAAAGGTTCATCGTTTTACCCCGTAGTTTATTCATTGAAACAATTTCTCACAGTGCCATCCATGATCAGATTTGCGGTACGGAAACCAAATGTGTCCTGGATATCCAGTTTTTCATCGCTCTCCCGATAATCTACACCACATTCCAGAATACCTCCCGGATGTCCGATCCGGATAAACTGTGTATCAATGTCATCTGCACACACCTGATTTACAATACTTCCTTTTACAACCACTGCCGCTGCCGTACACATTGCACCGGTCATCGCATAACTCGGATGCGTCTTTTGCATAGACATCATTCTTGAAAGAAGATCAATTTCTTCTTTTTTTATCTCTTTTCCCTCCATGTTGACATAATTTTCCGGTTTCGCTACAAAAGTCATCTTTGGAATTCCCGGTGTCTCCCATGCTGATTTTGTATAATCATCAATGAGTCCCAGCTTAACAGCCGCCATTCCTCTTATCTTTTCCAGAAGCTCCAGCTTCTCCGAATCTGCATTCAATTCATCCGGAAGCTCTTTTCCGGTAAGTCCAAGATCCTTTGCTCTTGCAAATACCAGTGGGTTTGCTGCGTCAATGATCGATACTTCTACCGTGCCAAATCCAGGAACTTCCAGTACATCAACCGCATGTCCGGTCGGTAACAGACCTTTTTCCAGGGTTCCGGCCGGATTCACAAATTTCAGCCGAATCGGAGAGGCTGTTCCCGGGACTCCGGCAATGCTGAAATCTCCGTCATATACAACTTTGCCATTTTGGGTTTTTACATCTGCCACAATCATCTTACCTGTATTCGTATTGTAAATTCTTACAGGTGTTGTTTCTTCCTTTACATCTACCAGACCTTTCTCAATTGCAAATGGTCCGACTCCGGAAGAAATATTTCCACAGTTTCCTTTATAACTGACGATTGGTTTATCTACCGATACCTGTGCAAATGTATAATCCACATCCGCATCTGCTCTTTCAGATTTATTTACAATTGCAACTTTACTTGTAACAGACTGAGATCCGCCAAGTCCGTCAATCTGCTTTTTGTCCGGACTTCCCATCATTTTCAGGAGTATTGCATCCCATTTTTCACATTCTTCCGGCAAGTCACTTTTCAGAAGATAGACTCCTTTACTGGTCCCCCCTCGAATGATCATAGCTGGAATATTCTTACCGTTATTTTTCTTTTCCTGAGCCATCTGTATTTTTAAAACCCTTTCTACCTTTCCTTTAGTTTGCGGTTATAGTTGATCAGTGAACCGCAGCGGATGATTTCTTTTTCTTCATCCGTAAGTGGTTCAATCGCCAGTGAAAGCGGACGGATTTCCTCTCCGATCACATATGCCTTTATTTCTTTCATATCTGTATCCAGAGCCTTTTTGATATCCGGGACAAAAATATAATCATCATCTGCGAAATCCGGCTCTACATTTAAAACAAACGGAACCATTCCCCAGTTGATCAGGTTCGAGCGATATCTCTTGGTTGCATATTCAACCGTAATATTTGCGCCACCCAGAAGAACTCTCTGGCAGGATGCTGCCTGTTCTCTTGCAGATCCATCCCCTGGTTTTACCGCATAAATCGTGCTGGAAAGATCAATGGTCTGGTCATCTATCTTTTCATATCCATGGATAGAGTGGATTTTTTCAAGAATCTTCTGTACCTCTTTCGGACATCCTCCGTTTTTCCGTTCCTTTTCATAATTCATGACAACCTTGGCTTTTCCAACGTACTCCGGCACTCTCCTGCTTAATGTAAACTCAGCAAGCCCCATTGGATTGGAACGGAAAGATCCGGTCTCTCCTGATGGAATCAGTTCATCCGTTGTTGTAACCGGATCTGTAATATATGCACACACTTTCAAAAGCATATGGTCATTCAGTTCTGGAAGCTCCGGCCAGTCCTTGATATTCGGTCCACATACCAGTTCTTCATCCGGGTCTTCTTTTTTAAATCCCTGATAAACTCTCTGTTCATATGCAATTGGATCATAAACATATTCTGGGCACTCATATTCATATCCAAGTTCATCTGCCGCAGTGATTCTTCCGCCGTTTGCTGCAGTTGCTGCGATCGAACGAGCATCCATAAGTGCCACACTTGCAAGCTGTCCATTTCCCGGTTTTGAGCCTTCCCGATTCGGAAAGTTTCTGGTCGTATGACGGACGGCAAGCTGTCCATGTGCCGGTGTATCTCCCGCTCCAAAACAAGGGCCGCAGAAAGCGGTACGGATCGTTGCTCCTGATGCGATCAGTTTTTCAATGGCACCTTTACGGACCAGATCCATCATAACTGCCTGGGAACTCGGATAAACGCTTAAATTAAATACATCCTGTCCGGTACCTTTACCATCCAGAAGATAAGCAGCTTCCATAATATTGGAATACGTGCCTCCAGAACATCCTGCGATTGTTCCCTGATCCGCATATAAAGCTCCCTCATGCACCTTTTCCCAAAGATTCAGGTGAAGATCCGGATTCTTGATCAGTTTCTTTGCATCCTCTTCCACTTCATGAAGGATCTCATCCATATTTGCATTCAGTTCACGGATCTCATATCCATTGGACGGATGGAACGGAAGTGCGATCATACTGTGAATCTGTGACAGATCGATATAAATACAACCGTCATAATATGCTGTCTCTTTTGGCTCCAGCTTTTTATAATCTTCTCCTCTTCCATGTACTTTCAGAAACTGTTCTGTGTCTTCATCCGTTCTCCAGATAGAAGACAGACAAGTTGTTTCTGTTGTCATAACATCGATTCCATTTCTGTAATCGGTACTCATAGAAGATACTCCAGGACCTACAAATTCCATTACTTTATTTTTTACATATCCATTTTTGAAAACGGCCGTTACAATTGCGATCGCAATATCCTGCGGTCCGATTCCCGGATTTGGTTTTCCATCCAGATAAACGGCGATTACTTCCGGATACTTCACATCCCATGTCTGTTCAAGAATCTGTTTTACCAGTTCTCCTCCGCCTTCTCCAACCGCCATCGTTCCAAGTGCGCCGTATCTTGTATGGGAATCCGATCCAAGAATCATTTTTCCACCGCCCGCCATGGTCTCTCGCATATACTGATGGATAACTCCCATATGCGGTGGCAGATAAATTCCGCCATATTTTTTTGCTGCTGTAAGTCCAAATACATGATCATCTTCGTTAATCGTTCCTCCTACTGCACAAAGACTGTTATGACAGCAGGTAAGCACATACGGAAGTGGAAATTTTTCGACTCCCGAGGCTCTGGCTGTCTGAATAATTCCAACATAAGTCAGGTCATGACTGGTGATCGCATCAAATTTAATCTTCAAATTCTCTTTGTCTTCTCCTATATTATGCGCCTGCAAAATATCATAGGAAATCGTTCCGGTTTTGTACTGTTCTTTTTTATCCTGAAGTTCTTTTCCCGCTTCATCTTCCGGAACAATTGTTGTTCCATTTAAAAGAAATACTCCTGAATCATATAATTTCATGACATCTGTTTCCTTTCATCTGTTTCATTCCATTCACACTGGCCAGTCTTTTTCTATCTCTTAGATATCTTTGACCTTATTGTATATCTCAAAATACAATGTGTAAAGTTCATGTTTTTCATTTTTTCTATTCATAAAAGCTATAATAATGTGTATTTTATCCAATACAATCAATATAAATATATATATTTGTTACAAATTTAGATTAAAAATACATTTTTCGAAGCAAAAAGTAATCATTCCTTTTTTCATACTTTTTATGGTTTTTATGTTATTTATAGTTGTATCTTAACTATTTGCAATATATAATAGAAATTATATATAACATATCATCTAAAGGAGATCGTTTTATGGACTTTCGTGAATTAAACTATGTACTTGCTATAGAAAAATATCAGAATATAACAAAAGCGGCCGACTCACTTTATGTAAGCCAGCCGACTTTAAGTAAATTTTTGATGAATCTTGAAAATACACTCGGACAAAAATTATTCCGAAAACTTGGAAATAAATATATTCTCACCTATGCTGGTGAGCAATATGTAAAAACTGCAAAAGAGATTCTGATGCTGAAATCCAATCTCGATATACAGCTTGCAGATATTCTGAAACGTGATGTAGGAGTTCTTAATGTTGCCTTTCCACGTATGCGCTGCATTTATATGCTTCCGGCAACGCTCCCTCTTTTTCAGCAGGAACACCCGAACATCAAAGTAAATGTTTTTGAAGGAAGTTCTGATGAAAATGACAAAAGACTTTTAGATGGAAAAGCGGAAATTGCATTTTACAGCAAACCTGACACACTCAACCCACAAATTGATTATGAGACTTTGAATAAAGAAGAACTCCTGATCTGTCTGTGTAAAAATCATCCTCTTGGTCGTTACGCACAGCCAAATCCTTCCAGCCGATATCCACGTTTGGATCCAATGCTTCTGCAAAATGAACTCATTCTTCAATTAATGCCAGAACAGCGAACCAGACAGCTCACCGATCGCTACTTTGCAAGTATCGGACTAAAATTCAAAAACTTCATGACAACCAGCAGCCTTCCGGCCATCATGGAACTGGTTTCTGTCGGATACGGTGCTGCCTTTATTTTTGAAACACACCTCATGCATCATACATTTTCTAAACCGATTGACTGCTATAGTTTCGGTGAACCAAAAACCGTATCTGATTTTGTAGTGGCACATCGCCACGGAGGATACCTTCCATCCTATGCACATGACTTTATCCGCATTGCAAGGGATCTGTTTGATACATCCAATGCCAGTGGCTTTACTTCTCTGGAATAGTTAAATTTAATAATTCTTTGTCTTATTCATTACATTTTACAGAATTAAAGAAACGAAACAGATTAAATCAAAAGAATGATTGAGATTTAAAACAATTTATACTATAATGAAATAACACTTCGGGGTATGGCTCAGCTTGGTCAGAGCGCACGGCTGGGGGCCGTGAGGTCGCAGGTTCGAATCCTGTTACCCCGATTTATAATTAAATTTTTACTTATCATATATAGAAAATAAGCCGGGACATTCGCCCCGGCTCAGCATGAATATGCAGTATTACATTTCCAATGCAACTATTATGAAAATTTTTTATTAGTCTTTCTGTTTGCTTTCTTCAATCTTCCGCTTGGAATCTTTCCTCACTTCATCCCGAAGCCTTTGGATATATTCCGTAAACTTACATTCTTCATTCCCATACGTCATCTGAAGATCATACTCCAACGGAATCCATGTCGAGATATCCGCCTCATTATGCTGGATCAGCGCCTCCAGCTTATCCAGTGATTTATAAAGCCTCGCCTCCTGTGTCTCCATCGCTTCCATCTCTTCAAATAATGCCTTCCATTCTGCACGGACCGGTTCCGGAAGTATATCCGTCAGCTGCTCCACCTTTTTATTCTCAACCTTTCGGTCTTTATCCGTCTTTTCAAATGCCGGAATATCTCCGGTGATCGCCTCACCCATATCATGGATCAGGCACATTTTTATCACCTTATCCATATCCAGCTTCGGAAATTCATCCCCAACCAGCATTGCCATCAAAGCCAGCCGCCAACTGTGCTCTGCCACACTCTCCAACCTGCCACTTGAAGTATACGAATGTCTGGTGTTACATTTCAGTTGTTCCGCTGTCTTTAAAAAATCCAGTAATCTTCTTATTTCCATAATCTTCTTCCGTTCCTCCATAATTTAATTTTCCATCATAAAATAAGACAATCGAGTAGGCTGACTCCTACTCGATTCGTATACTTTGTACACTATCTCGCTTAACAGCCAGGTGATGTACATTCGCCAAGTACAGATTCTTGTGCAAGCACAAATCTGTACTTGGCTCATCGTATACACAAAATCCCCGGGATGCTACCTGCCTCTTTGCAAATAGCATCCCAGGGACACATTCTTCCACTTAACTTGTGTACCATTTAGGTAATAACTCTGCTTTTCGCAGAAAATACCCTACTCTTTTTTCACTTTTTCGCGCTCTTCTATGTATTCCTGGTAAAGATCCAGCGTCATCTGCGCTTCTTCCAGCGTCTTTCCTTTGAACTTGGATACTTTTTCGTTCTCATACCACTTTTCTTCGATACATTTTCTGAGCCATCCGACCAGATTATTGATGTATGCCTGCTCCTGTGACAGCTTGAAAGCTTTCCGGATCACATCCGGCTGGTTATCGGATACCTGAAGCAGCACCTTGATCTCCTGGATTGTGATCGGTTCATTTCCAAAAATATCGGCAACTTCTAAAATCAGTTTTTCATTAACCGGAGTTTTCTTTGCAGCCAGTACATTTGGCGCAATCTCTTCGCCCTCTTCTTCTCCGGATGGCATACGCTGAAGGTCTGAATGATGGATACACTTCGGATTCTTCTTCACAAAGAAACGGATTCCTGTAACCTTTCCACCCTTCCCGCTCTTAACCGGCTCATAATCAAAGCAGATCTCGGAATACTCGGATTCTTCCAGCTCTTTTTTCGCAACTTCAAGTACTTTTCTACGGAAATTCCGCCAGTCTTCAAACGGTGCATCCTTAATCTCTGCAAGCGCTTCTTCAAAACGTCCCTGCTCAACAAGACGTTTTACTGCTTTAGATGCATTTGCATCAACTACATTCAGTGTAAATTTAAGCTCTGCGATCGTGTATGGATTCTTCGGCGGTCTCGGTACGATCAGCTGGTCACACTGTTCCCTGTCAAAACGATAATACTGGGTTCTCAGGATTTCGTAAACACGGGTTGTAAACAGGGATTTAAAAGAGCACAATACATCAAGACTCATACGGGTATAGTCTTTCTTCAAGTTATAGATATGAGGTTTCATCTCTTTAGTAAATCTGGTCGTAAACACGCCATCTCTATATTCACATTTATTCACTACATTGAACATGATGAAGTTCTCTTTTTCATCGTCCTCGATACTTACTACATGTCCCAATGTCTCTTTTGACACTTCTTTCAGACGGGAATAGATGGAGTTTCCTGTTATATGAAGATAATTTTTAACATCCTTGGTGGAAACCTTTGCGATCAGCTCACCGTCTTCTATATATGCTTTTGCGATTGCAATATTAAGAAGCTTTCTTTCAAATAATGATGTACTGGATTTACTTTCGATCAGCACATTGGAACGAGAGACCGTATCCCGGTCCAACAGTTGTTTCTCTTTTGGTTTTTTCTGTGTTTCCTTCATCGCTCATACCCCTTAATTGTTTTCTTCTGTATTATTGTGTACTTTTGAGGTGTATTAAAATCCCCTCTACACCCCATATAATCCCTTATTGTGTACCATTCGGGGTAACCAACCCCTTTATATTGGGGATTTGTGTACCAAAAAGGAACACCCTCCCCTAAAAAGTACCCCATAAAATGGGGTTTCTGTCTTTTTTTACGTTTTGTGTACGTTTAAGGTGTGTATTGTTCTTTTCGTGTACCATTAAGGTACCTTTTTTTAAAAAAATTGTGTACCAAAACGGTACGTCTAGGTTGATTATATACAAGAACCCCCCTCTTGTAAAGCCTTTTTTTAAATTTTTTCGACACTTGTGTACAGAAAAGGTAAAATCGCCAACCCTTCAAGTACACTGCGTAACCCCGCAAAGTAAACAACAATCCCCATATATGTACACCTCTTTGCCCTCTGAAGTAAACAACTTCCCCCGTTTCCGTACACAAAATATGCCCCGAAATGCGTCAACCACGGGCTTTTTCAGCCCTCCTAATATAAACAAAGAAATTTTAATAAGCTGTT
Organism: Coprococcus sp. AM11-30B; assembly: GCF_027674365.1. NCBI lineage: Bacteria > Bacillati > Bacillota > Clostridia > Lachnospirales > Lachnospiraceae > Coprococcus > Coprococcus sp. AM11-30B. The sequence continues at coordinate 12,852 of NZ_JAQDVB010000038.1, forward strand.
GTTATCTTTAATATATATATACATGCAAATTTTTACCCCAAAAGGTACACATCTGGCGATTTTGTGTACTAAAAAGGGGAAAATTAAAATTATCAGGTGGTTTCGCCAATGAAAATATAAACAATCATAGACAATTTCCCAGTAATTCAGTATAATTCCTCTGTGGATATTCTGGAAAAAAGTTGTCCACAAGCTTGTCGAAAAATGGGGATAAGTATCATTTTGGCAAGTTATCCACAATTTAATAGAATGAGAGGATTTTTTATGCAACGAGAAAAATTTTCTTCAAGACTCGGATTCATCCTTATTTCTGCAGGATGTGCGATCGGTCTTGGTAATGTCTGGCGTTTTCCTTATATTGTAGGAAAATATGGTGGAGCAGCATTTGTTCTTATTTACCTTGCATTTTTACTGATTCTTGGACTTCCGATCATGGTAATGGAATTTTCTGTCGGAAGAGCCAGTAAAGTAAGTGCGGCGCTTTCCTTTGACCGTCTGGAGCCAAAAGGAACGAAATGGCATTGGTATAAGTTTGGAGCTATGGCCGGAAACTATCTGCTGATGATGTTCTACACAACAATTGCAGGCTGGATGGTCCAGTATTTCATTAAAATGGCGACTGGTGAATTTGAGGGAAAGGATACTGCAGCTGTTGCAGGTGTTTTTTCCGATATGCTTGCAAAACCCGGAACAATGACTTTCTTTATGATCATTGTTGTTGTTGGATGTTTTGCAATTTGTGGGATGGGGCTTCAAAATGGAGTGGAAAAGATCACAAAGGTTATGATGCTGCTTCTGCTTGCATTGATGGTGATCCTTGCAGCACGTTCTGTAACGCTTGATGGGGCTTCTGAGGGGCTTCGCTTCTACCTGGCACCGGATTTCCACAAAGTCGTGGAATATGGCTTATTTGACACGATTTTTGCCGCTATGGGACAGGCTTTCTTCACATTAAGCCTTGGAATCGGTGCAATTGCTATTTTTGGAAGCTATATCGACAAATCCCGCAGTCTTACAGGAGAAGCAGTCCTGGTAACACTTCTGGATACATTTGTTGCTTTGATCGCGGGTCTGATCATTTTCCCGTCATGCTTCGCATATGGGGTGGATCCGGGAGAAGGTCCGAGTCTGATCTTTATCACACTTCCGAATGTATTTAATTCCATGGCAGGCGGAAGAATCTGGGGAGCCTTATTCTTCTTATTTATGATTTTTGCTGCGGCATCGACCGTAATCGCCGTTTTTGAGAACATTTTATCCTTTGCTATTGATTTGACCGGATGCAGCCGGAAAAAGGCTGTAATCGTCAATATCGTGGTTGTGGCGGTACTTTCCATGCCTTGTGTTCTCGGATTTAATGTATGGAGTGGATTTATGCCGTTCGGAAAAGGTTCCGGAGTACTGGATCTGGAAGATTTCCTGGTAAGTAACAACCTGCTTCCACTTGGAAGTCTGATCTATCTTCTGTTCTGTACAAGCCGTTATGGATGGGGATGGAAGAACTTCCTGAAAGAAGCGGATACCGGAGAAGGATTGAAATTCCCGAAATGGGCGAAATTTTATGTAAGCTATATCCTGCCGCTGATTGTATTATTTATCTTTGTACAGGGATATATCAGTAAATTTATGTAGGATACTTAAATGAAAAACTAAATTCCAGCTGTGGATTATCTCAGTAACTATGCGGGATTAAA
>NZ_JAQDVB010000039.1:0-12734 GCF_027674365.1 Coprococcus sp. AM11-30B
AATATTAAATTTTCAAGGTTCTATTTTGGGGCTTTTGACCCTGGCATCATGACATTGGGGAGTGAACAGTAACTTCTTTTTTACTTTGCATGCCGGAATCAATGGAAACAGTTGACCGTAAAGAGATCATTTGGCATAATAGATATATGAATACTTGTTCATATGAAAGGGGTAACTATGAAAAAGACAGAAGTAGAATGTTGTGATACATTTTGTATACACGAAGAACTTGTACATAAGGCAGAGGGGCATATACCGGATGAAGAGGTTTTGAAGGATCTTGCTGATTTTTTCAAGGTATTTGCAGATACCACGCGGATCCGGATTTTATGTGTTCTTTTTCAGTCTGAGATGTGTGTTTGTGATCTGGCGGAAGTTCTTGGAATGACGCAGTCCGCGATTTCCCATCAGCTCCGGATGCTCAAGCAGATGAAGCTTGTGAAGAACAGACGGGAAGGAAAAACGGTGTTCTATTCCCTTGCTGATGATCATATCCAGACCATCATGAACCAGGGAATGGAGCATATTCTGGAATAACAGATGATATATCAATATAGAAGGAAGGAAACGATAACAGTGACAGCAGGAAGAAAGAAAAAGGTAATCATAGGGATCCTTGTAGCACTTTGTATGACAGTGACGGGATGTGCTGGTTCTGTAAAAAAAGGAACGAAGTATCTGGAAGAAAAAGACTATAAAAATGCAGAGGTGGAATTCCAGGATGCGGTAGACAAAAAGAAGAATCTGGGAGAGGCTTATCGCGGACTCGGACTCTGCTACTGGGAACAGAAAAAGTATGAAAAGGCAGAGAAGGCGTTGGAAAAAGCATTGAAGAATGGAACGGAAGAGACAGCAACTCTTTATAATATTCTGGGAATCTGCGATCTGGAACTGGATAAACCGGAAAAGGCAGTGTATTATTTCGAAAATGGGCAGGAGCTTTCAGGCGCAGGAAAAGAGCTGCTAAAAGAAATGGCATATAATCTGGTAGTTGCGTATGAAAAAGCAGGGGATTACCAGTCTGCAAAAGAGAAGCTGGACAGTTATCTGAAAGCAAATCCAGATGACAAAAAAGCGCTGAAAGAGCAGGAATTTTTAAATACACAGATTTCGGAAGGAGATCAGCAGTAGAGCGGATCGGATGAGCAGATCTGATCCGGGACGGAAAGAAATCTGGCAGGGGAGAATAATATGGCACTTTATGAAATAAAAGAAGAAAAGGAAAGGGTAATTCTGGTCGGTGTCAGTACAAGGGAGAACGATGACACGGAAGATTCTCTGGATGAGTTAAAGGATCTGGTGAAGACGGCAGGTGCGGAAGCGGTCGGACGGGTAATCCAGAAAAGAGAGCTTGTCCATCCGGGAACTTATGTCGGAAAAGGCAAGATTGAGGAGATCCGGGAGCTTTTGTGGGAGCTTGACGCAACCGGGATCGTCTGTGATGATGAGCTGTCTCCGGCACAGATGAACAATCTGACGGATATTCTGGATGTGAAGGTAATGGACCGGACGATGGTCATTCTGGATATTTTTGCAGGACGGGCTTCTACAAGTGAAGGAAAGATCCAGGTAGAACTGGCACAGCTTAAGTACCGGCAGTCACAGCTTACCGGGGCAGGAAGGGCGATGTCACGTCTGGGAGGCGGAATCGGAACCAGAGGACCGGGAGAAAAGAAGCTGGAGATGGACCGGAGACTCATCAAGAACCGGATCGCACAGCTGAACCGTGAACTCAGGGAGGTGAAGAGACACCGGGAACTGACACGTGAACAGCGGACGAAGAACCGGATCCCTGTTGTGGCAATTGTCGGTTATACCAATGCCGGAAAGTCCACGCTTCTCAACACACTGACCGGAGCCGGTGTGCTGCAGGAGGATCAGCTTTTTGCAACTCTTGATCCGACGACAAGAAGCCGGAAGCTGCCAAGCGGACAGGAGATTCTTCTGACAGATACGGTAGGCTTTATCCGGAAGCTGCCTCATCATCTGATCGATGCATTTAAAAGTACGTTGGAAGAAGCGAAGTATGCGGATCTGATCCTGCATGTAGTCGATGCATCCAATCCACAGATGGACGAGCAGATGTATGTGGTGTATGAGACACTGCAGCGTCTGGAGGCAATGGACAAACCGGTGGTCACGGCATTTAATAAGATGGACAGAATCGGGGAAAGCCTGACGGTACGGGACTTTAAGGCAGACCGGATCGTACAGGTGTCTGCAAAGACCGGAGAAGGTCTGGAGGCGCTTCTTCAGGCAATAGAAGAGATCCTGCGGGAGCAGAAAATTTATATCGAACGAGTTTATTCCTATCAGGAATCCGGGAAAATCCAGCTCATCCGGAAGTATGGAGAACTGCTGGAGGAAGAATACAAAGAAGATGGAATCCATGTATCTGCATACGTGCCGAAAGAGCTTGACGGGAGGGTATAACAGATGGCTTTACAGTTTATTTTTGGAAATCCGGGTTCGGGCAAGTCACATTATCTATATGAACATATCATTCGGGAATCAATGAAACATCCTGATACTAATTATATTATTCTGGTGCCGGAACAGTTCACGATGCAGACGCAGAAGGAACTGGTCCTGCGGCATCCGAGACATGGAATTATGAACATAGACGTGCTGAGTTTTGCACGTCTTGCTTTTCGTGTTCTGGAAGAAACAGGGAATGGAAGCAGGGAGATTCTGGATGATGAAGGAAAGAATCTGATCCTCAGGCGACTCGCGGGGAAAAAAGAAGATTCGCTAAAGGTTTTAAAAGGAAATATCAAAAAGCCAGGTTACATCAGTGAGGTGAAATCCGTTATTTCCGAGCTGACGCAGTACAACATTTCCCCGGATGGCATGGATGATATGATCACGGAGGCAGATGAGTCTTCGTATCTTGCCTGGAAATTGAAGGATATTCAGGTGATGTATCAGGCATTTGAAGAATATCTTGCAGATAAATATATTACAAAAGAAGAAATTCTGGACATTCTCTGCAATGTAATGGACAAATCGAGAATGCTGAAGGACAGTGTGATCGCGCTGGATGGGTTTACTGGATTTACGCCGCTTCAGAACAAGGTGCTGGGGGAAATGCTGCATCATTGTCAGAAGGTGATGATTACTGTCACGATGGATAAGAGGGAAGATCCTTACGTGATGAAAGACAAGTATCAGCTGTTTGCGCTGAGTAAGCAGATGGTGACGTCTCTTGTGAAGATTGCAGGGGAGGAAAAGGTGCTGGTCGAAGAGCCGGTCTGTCTGTACCAGGAGCCGGTCTGGCGTTTTAGAAATGCGCCGGCACTTGCATTTCTGGAGAAGGAACTGTTCCGTTACAGTGGCAGGACTTACAGGGAAAAGCAGTCAAATGTGCGGGTTTATGCAGCGGCAAATCCCAGGATGGAAGTAGAATGCGCTGCCCAGAGGATACGTTTTTTAATTCGTAAGAAAGAATATCGTTACCGGGAGATCGCGGTGATCGCAAGTGACATGAATCTCTATGCGGATGAGATCGAGAAGACTTTCCGGGAGTATGAGATTCCGGTTTTCATGGATTATAAGCGGAATGTACTTTTAAATTCTTTTGTGGAGTATATCCGGAGTCTTCTTGCGATGGCAGAACAGAATTTTTCTGCAGAAAGTGTGTTCCGTTTCTTAAGAATGGATCTGGTCGGATTTACCGGTGAGGAATTGGATCTTCTGGAAAATTATGTACTTGCGCTGGGCATCCGTGGTTACAAAAAATGGCAGGAAAAATGGATCCGCAGAGCGAAGGATACGACCGAGGAAGAGTTGGAGGTACTGAATCATCTCCGGGTATGCTTTGTGGAAAAAACAGAAGATCTGGTGTTTGTCTTAAAGCAGCGTCAGAAGACAGTGCGGGATGTGACGCTTGCAATCTGTGAATTTCTGGAAAAAGAAGAAATCCAGAAGCAGGTAAAAGTATTGGAGAATCAATTTACAGAAGCAGGAGAGTTTGCACTTGCAAAAGAATATGCACAGATCTATCGTGTGGTGATGGAGCTGTTTGACAAGTTTGTAAGTCTTCTTGGAGATGAGCGGATTGCGCTCAAAGAGTACAGGGAGCTTCTGGATGCCGGAATGGAAGAGGCAAGGATCGGTGTAATTCCGCCAAGTCTGGATGAAGTGATGGCAGGAGATATTGAGCGAACGAGACTGAAAGATATCCGGGCGCTGATCCTTCTGGGAGTCAATGACTCTCTGATTCCGGGAAATGCATCCGCAGGTGGACTGATTTCAGACAGAGACCGGGAGCGTTTTGAAGAAAGAGGAATTGCGCTTGCACCGGGAACAAGAGAAAAAAGTTACATCCAGAAATTTTATCTGTATCTGCACATGACAAAGCCGACGGAAGAATTGATGCTGACCTATAGTAAAGTATCGGCCGATGGAAAGAGCAGGAGGGCGGCATATCTGATCGGGGATCTGAAGCGGATGTATACAAAGCTTCCTGTATTTAATATGGATCAGTATGGGATGGAGACAAAAGAAATGCTTCCACAGACCGGGATCGGGTCATTGATCGAAGGATTACAGAACCCGAAAAAGATGGAGGAAGGCAGCTGGCAGGAGCTGTACCGTTGGTATTGTGCGCAGGAGGACTGGAGCGAAAAGGTGCACGATCTGGCAAGGATCAGCAGATACCGCAGGCCGGAGGACAATCTGACTTTGCAGACCGCACGGAAGCTTTATGGAGACTGGGCACCAAGCATTTCAAGACTGGAGAAATTTGCTGCCTGTGCCTGTGCGCATTTTCTGACCTATGGACTTCGCCTTAAGGAGAGAGAGGTCTATGAATTTGCTGCTCTTGATTTTGGAAATATTTTTCATAAAGCACTGGAAAAATATGCCCGACGGGTAGAACGGGACGGTCTGGAATGGACTGAGGTTACAAAGGAGCAGCAGGAACAGTTTGCGTCGGAAAGCGTGGATGAGAGTATCGTAGATTACAGCAACACCGTAATCTACAGCAGTGCGCGGAACGCGTATATCGTGCCACGTATGAAACGTATGATGAACCGGACGGTCTGGGCGATGACAAAGCAGCTTCGGAAGGGAAGCTTTAAACCGGAGGGCTATGAGGTAAGCTTTGGAAGCGGAAAGATTGACAGGATCGATACATGTGAGACGGAAGATCAGGTCTATGTGAAGATCCTGGATTATAAAACCGGGGCAAAGAGTTTTGATATGGCAGCTTTTTATCATGGTCTGCAGATGCAACTGGTGGTGTATATGGAAGAAGCAGTCCGGCTGGAGGAAAGAAAACATCCGGGTAAAAAGATTGTGCCGGCAGGCATTTTCTACTATCGGATGAAGGATCCGATCGTCGGGAAAGAGCTGGATGAAGAAAAACTGGAAGAGGCAATTTTAAAGGAGCTTCGGCTGGATGGAATCATCCGTCAGGAGGATGCCGTGATTCAGAGACTGGATGCGGATTTTTCGGGGAATTCGCTTGTGATTCCGGCAGGAAAGACGAAAAGCGGCTATTCTAAAGCATCCAAAATGCTCCTGCCGGAAGAGTTTGATGCAGTGCTGACTTATGCACAGAAAAGACGGACTGATCTTCAGGGAGCAATGTACCGCGGAAAGGCGGAGGCACTGCCGTATGAGATGGGTATACAAAATGGCTGTACGTATTGCCCATACCGGGATATCTGCGGATTTGATGAGCAGATCGAAGGATATGAATACCGGAAGCTTGAGAAGCTTCCGAAGGAAATTGTAATGGAGAAAATTATGGCGAAGCTGGAAGAGGAGAAGCAGACATGGGAGTAAAATGGACCGAAGAACAGCAGCAGGTGATCGACCTGCGTGATCATAATATTCTGGTGTCAGCAGCCGCTGGTTCCGGGAAAACTGCTGTTCTGGTGGAGCGGATTATTGCGAGGCTGACAAGGGATGCAAATCCGGTGGATGTCGACCATATGCTGATCGTGACCTACACTGAGGCGGCGGCTGCTGAGATGAAAGAAAGAATCGGTGCTGCGATTGAGAAGGAGCTGGAGGAGGATCCGTCAAGTGAACATCTGAAGCGGCAGTCTGCCCTGATCCATACAGCAAAGATTACAACGATCCACAGCTTCTGCCTGTCTGTGATCCGGGAGTATTTTCACACGATCGATCTGGATCCGGGATTCCGTATTGCGGAAGAAGGAGAATTAAAGCTTTTGAAGCAGGACGTGATGAAAGAGCTTCTGGAAGCAAAATATGAAGAAGGAAACGAGGATTTCCTGCGTTTTGTGGAGACTTTTGCAACCGGAAGGGAAGATCTGCAGGTGGAAGAAATCATCAGCAGACTGTATGAATTTGCCGGAAGTTATCCGGACCCGGAGGAGTGGCTGGATGGCTGTGCAAGGATGTACGAAGAGAGCGGGGAAAATGCCATCTATATTGAAAAGGTGATGGAGTATATCCGGAGAATAGTTGCGGATATGCAGATGCTGATGGAAAAAGCGGATCAGATCTGCATGGAACCGGACGGACCGTATATGTATGGAGAAATGCTGGAAGCAGATCAGAAAGTACTGAGAAAGCTTTTTGTGGCAAAGAGCTATGAAGAAATGTATGAGGCACTGAAAGAAAAGCCGGCATGGAAAACTCTGTCCAGAAAGAAAGATGATGCAGTGGATCCGATAAAAAGAGAGCAGGTAAGAGCTTATCGGGATACCTGGAAGAAACTTACCGATGACATTCGAAACAATTATTTTTTCCAGCCGCCGTCTGAGATGGAAGCAGACCGGAAAATCTGTATTCCGGTCATGCATGAGTTGGTCAGTCTGGTAAAAGAATACCAGAGGGCACTTGCAGCTAAGAAGGCAGAAAAAAATCTGATCGATTTCCGGGATATGGAACAGTTTGCTCTGCAGATCCTGACAAGAAAAGAAAACGGAAAAAGAGTGCCTTCTGAGGTGGCAAAGGAGTATCAGAATACATTTGAGGAAGTAATGATCGATGAATATCAGGACAGTAACCTGATCCAGGAGGCGATCCTGACCAGTGTATCCCGGATCAGCAGAGGGGAAAATAATCTCTTCATGGTAGGAGATGTGAAGCAGAGTATTTACCGTTTCCGCTTGTCAAGGCCGGAGCTTTTCATGGAAAAATTCAATACCTACAGTCTGACGGACGGAGGAAACAGGCGAATCGATCTGCACAAAAATTTCCGAAGCCGGGCAGAAGTGCTGGATGCGGTAAACTTCATTTTCCGACAGATCATGACCGAAGAGCTTGGAAGGATCACATACGATGAGAATGCTGCACTTTATGTGGGAGCTTCTTACCCAGAATCTGAAAAGAATGAGACAGAAATCCTTCTTCTGGATACAAAAAGTGAGGAAGAGGATACCGGGCTTTCTGTGCGAAGCGGAAGCCAGACGGCAAAAGAGCTGGAAGTCCGTCTGATCGCACAAAGAATCGGAGAGCTGATGGAAAGTCAGCAGATTGTAGATAAAGAAACGGGAATGTTGCGACCGGTACGCTATCAGGATATTGTAATCCTGACAAGAAGCCCTGCAGGATGGACCGATACTGTTACACGAATTTTGCAGGAGGAGGGATTACCGATTCTGGCTGAATCAGCAGATGGGTATTTTGAAACTCTGGAAATTGGATGGATGATGGACTATCTGCGTGTACTTGACAATTTTCGTCAGGACATCCCACTCGTTGCGGTGCTGAAATCTCCGTTTGGAAGAATGACAAATGAGGAACTGGCACAGATCAGAGAATTGAATACAGAAGTACCATTTTATCAGAATGTACTGGAAACAGCGGATCCGGAAAAAAAGACAGATCTTCCGGCGGGCATTCTGAAAAAAGTGCGCGATGTATTTGGATGGCTTTTTTATTTCCGGGAGCGGATACCGTACACGGCAATCCATGATCTCCTGTGGGAGATCATGAAAAAGACAGGATACCGGGATTATATCGCGGCAATGCCAGGAGGAAAAGGAAGGCGCGCGAATCTTGATATGCTGATCACCAGGGCAAAGGCATTTGAGGCAACTAGCTATAAGGGACTGTATCATTTTGTCCGTTATATTGATCAGCTCAAGAAATATAATGTAGACTTTGGGGAAGCCGGGCTTTACGATGAGCAGACGGATGCAGTTCGTCTGATGAGTATCCATAAGAGTAAAGGACTGGAATTCCCGGTTGTGATCGTGGCCGGAATGGGAAAGAGGTTCAACATTCAGGATACCACGGCAAGCGTTGTGATCCATCCGGATCTGGGGCTTGGAATCGATGCGATCGATCTGGAGCGGCGAACCAAATCTCCGACACTATTAAAGAAAGTTATTCAAAATGAAATCGGTCTGGAAAATCTTGGTGAGGAGCTTCGTGTGCTTTATGTAGCACTTACACGTGCAAAGGAAAAGCTGATTCTTACCGGAACGGTTCCACATGCAGCAGACAAGCTGGAAGCCTGTCAGCTGGAACAGGAAAACAGTCAGAAAGAAACACTGGACTTTACAAAACTTGCACGTGCAACGTCTTATTATGACTGGATCCTTCCGGCGGCAGTGCGTAAAACAGAAGAAATTCCAATCGAATTAAAAGTGATTGGTGTTGATACGCTTGTAGAAGGTGAAGTGGATAAGGAAGCAGCAGATTATCTGGAAAAAGAGGTGTTCCTTGAAAAAGTAGAAGCAGAAGAACATCCGATGGCTGTGACGGATGAACGTTTTCGGGCAAAAATCGAGGAAGCATTTTCCTACAGATATCCGTATCAGGGTGAAGATCAGATGAAAATGAAGTACACCGTGTCAGAGCTGAAAAAATATGCGGCAGCTTCGGAAGAAGAAGATGGAGAAATACTGATTCCGGAAGAGGAGATTGTTCCAATCCTTCCGAATTTTATGAAAGAGGAAGAAGAGGTAAAAGGAGCAACAAAAGGAACAGCTTATCATAAAGTAATGGAGCTTCTTGATTTTACGAAAATATATACGATGGATTTACTGCGGGAAAACATAGAGAATCTGAAAAACGAAGGATACCTGGATGCGGGAACAGCCGGGTGTATTCAAAAAAAAGAAATTATGGAGTTTCTTAATACGAATGTCGGAAAAAGAATGCAAAATGCAGCCAGGGCAAAAACACTTTACCGCGAGCAGCCGTTTGTTCTCGGTGTAGATGCAAAAGAATTTTATCCGGATCAGAAAAAGGGTGAAATGGTACTGATCCAGGGAATTATTGATGCTTACTTTGAAGAAGACGGAGAAATCATCGTACTCGATTATAAAACCGACCGTGTACAAACCGAAGCAGAACTAAAAGACCGCTACCAGGAACAGCTCCGCCTTTACACCAAAGCCCTCGAACAGATCACCCGGAAAAAAGTAAAAGAACAGATCATCTACTCCTTCACCCTTTGCAAAGAAATCCACCTGGAGGGCTACAAAAATGATTAAAATAATACTCCTGGCATACCTGCTATTGATCAACATCATCACCTACTTCACCTACGCCGCCGATAAAACCAAAGCCCGCCAAAACAAATGGCGAATCCCCGAACGAACCCTCATCCTCCTGGCCCTTCTGGGCGGCTCCCCCGCTGCCCTCCTCGCCATGAAACACTACCACCATAAAACCCGCCACCTGAAATTCAAATTAGGAATCCCTATTATTCTAATCATTCAAATAATAATCACATTTTTTCTTTACCCAAATATTTAAAATATTTGATTTCCCAGCACAGTCGCCTTACAGGCGCTGTGCGTCCTCTTTCACAATCCTTCAAATTTCGCCCCAGCATCAGCCCTGGCAGCCCGCCCAAGCGGATGGATGGTCATTCGATAACCTTGAGCGGCTTGCAGATAGAAATAAAGTCCACCACTTCCCTTGAGGGGCAATGGAGATGAGACTCAAACATTGTGGAAGCCATTGCTGACACAATGTTCGCATTCAGAGGCTCATCGGAATGCCTTCGCCCCGTGGGAAGCGGTGGACTTTATTTCTATCCGCAAGCTGTCACAACCTCCCTCCCACCATCCGTCTCCCACCCATTTCTTTAGGAAATCTTCAGAAAGTCTTATACAATATTATATTGACTCACTATATTATATAACGTATAATATGCTTAACAAAACAATATAACAAACAATAAAAGGATGTGAATCATATGGTATTTAACACCGGAGCTGCCCTCCTTGATGCGATAGTGCTTGCTGTTGTGTCGCGGGAGCAGGAAGGAACCTATGGATATAAGATTACCCAGGATGTTCGGAAAGTTCTGAATGTATCAGAGTCAACAATGTATCCGGTACTGAGAAGACTTCAGAAAGATGAATGTCTGGAGGTCTATGATATGCAGTTTGACGGAAGAAACCGCAGATACTATAAAGTTACAGAAAAAGGAATGGCACAGCTTAATTTGTATAAAGTCGAATGGAAGAACTACACAAGGAAGATTACAGAGATGTTCGAGGGAGGTGCAGCTGAATGAGCCGTACAGAGTATATGAGGGAATTAGATGCACTGCTTCATGGAATTTCGAAAGAAGAAAGAGAAGAAGCAATGCAGTATTACAATGATTATTTTGATGACGCCGGAAGTGAGAATGAAGAAAAAGTAATCGAAGAGCTGGGAAGTCCTGCAAAGCTTGCAGAAACGATCCGTGCCGGGATAAATGGAAATGCCGATGAGGCGGAAAGTTATGGAGAGTACGGAGAGCGAGGATATCAGGACAGGCGTTTTGAAAGCAGTGAGTACCCGGCAGGAAGAGATGACTATTATAAAGAAAGCTATTCGGAGACATATGGAGAAAGACAGTCACAGAATGACAGGAATCCATTTTCAGAAAGACAGTATTCTTATACAACCAATTCTAATCAGGGATATACATATGCGGGAAATCAGGGATATGGTGCGGGTCAGACGACAGGAATGCCACGGAAGAAATCCAGTGCCGTTAAGATCATTCTGATCATCTGTATCCTTTTGATTGGGCTTCCAATTGTAGTTCCGACAGCATTTGGTCTTCTTTTAGCGGCATTTGGAGTTCTGGTCGTACTTGCAATATCAGCAATAGCGATCTGGGTGGCAGCAGTTGCAACCGCAGCCGTAGGGATTCTGTTGGGGATTCACGGATTTGGTCAGCTGTTTTATTCCCCGGCTCTTGGAATCGGAATGCTTGGTGTCGGCTGCCTGCTGCTGGCACTTGGGGCAGTATTTACAGTATTGATCGGATGGGGATGCATCAAACTGATTCCAATGATGTTCCGTGGATTTGTAAATCTTTGTCGCATACCATTTCAGAAAAAGAGAGGTGAATGCAGATGAAAAAAGGATGGAAGATTTTCTGGACAGTTATTATAAGCCTGACAGGGGCAGGAGTTGTATTTTGTATCATTGCGTTATGTCTTGGAGTCACATTTTCACAGTTTGAAAAAGCATATCCGAATGGAATTGGTATTATAAGCCTGCAAATAAAAAGTCAAGGCTAAATTGAAGAACATTGAAAATCTTATACAGGTAGGTATCAAAATAAGACCACCACACCAGTGCTGGTCTGAAAATATTAGTGGATAATTAAGATTCTGGAAGAGATGAAAGGTATTCTTTCACTCGTCCGTAGTAGATTCTTAGAAACTTGTTGGCACCTGCAGTCATATAGACATAGTAAGGCTTGCCTTGAGTACGTTTCTTATCTAAGAACTGATAAACAGGATCATCTTGAGGATGCGTTTTAATTAGGACATCCATTACCTGAAATAAAGTCTTTCTTAGATCAGCGGAACCTCGTTTTGAGGTAGGAACACTTTTTTGTTCATAGGTTCCAGATTCATTAACACCAGGATCTACACCGGCAAATGCAGTAATAGCACTTTTGTGAGTGAAACGGGAAACATCTCCGATTTCAGCCATCAACTGAGGACCAAGTGAAGTTCCAACACCTTTCATAGCCATAACGACAGGATATTCCGGGAGTTTGGATGCAGTTTCATTCATGAGAGTGCGTAGTGACTCAACAGTTGTAGAGGCGCTATTAAGCTGGTCTACAGCCTGCTTGATAATAAGCTTTGTAATGGCATCCTTTGGAAGTACAGGAACAAGTTCCTTTGCTTTTCCATAGATTTCCTCAGCTTTGGATTGGCTGAAGTTGTACTTCTTACGTTTGCACCAGTTTTGATAATGGTCGATAAAGGCATTCAGGGACATTTTACGGACACAGTCCACATGCCAGTATGTAGATGCAAAATCAACCCATTTCTGGCTGCCGTCACTGCGCGCAGGACTGTCAAAGTAAGTATTAACACCAGGATAGGTTTGGTCAAGGATGCCAATAAGATTATTCTTCATAGCCGTCTTGTGCTTCATGTAAAAGCCGAACTGACGGTTTATGGTTTTAAGCTGATTGCGTAATTTATCCATAACACTATACTGTTTAAGATTCTGCCACTTGTCAAGTGCATATCGTGCAATCTTAACGGCATCAGCTTTATCGGATTTGACTTTACGAAGGGAATCATTATCGAAATCCTTGATAAGTTTGGGGTTAATGGCACTGACGAAAAGATTTGCCTCTGAAAGCTGATGGGCGAGGACTTCATAATAACGTCCTGTGTGCTCCATCACGATTCGAGACTCACCTTTAACAGAGTTGATGAGTTCTACAAGTGAATTGATATCACTGGCTGTGTGTTTGATTTCAAAAGGTGCGGAAACAATTTCACCGAAAGGTCGCATGATAGCAACCATACTCTTACCTTTTGAAACAT
>NZ_JAQDVB010000004.1:0-250 GCF_027674365.1 Coprococcus sp. AM11-30B
TTCGGAAATTGCCCTCCCAGTGTCCACTCACTTGAAACGCCCGCTTTATGCTTTTGTGATGGCGTGTACCCGGTATAAGCTACAAGTCCCAATACTTCATCAAAGCGATTGTCGAACAAATTGATTCCATCAAAGGTAACATCTGATTTCCCATCATCAAGCCAATACGAATCGTTAATGGAAAGCCCTTTGGATACATCAAGAATTCCAAGGATATCATTCCTTGTCAATCCTGCCGTACTAAGAATCT
>NZ_JAQDVB010000004.1:260-192814 GCF_027674365.1 Coprococcus sp. AM11-30B
CTTTTCTTTTCAATATCTATTATTATAGCATAATACTATCGTCCTATGCAGCTTATAATTTACCAAAACGGTTGTAAAACCATTGGTTTTAGCAATGGTAAGGGCCAATCCGCTAAATTGACACTCCCCGTAGTTAAAACCAGGGAATTCTCGGTTCTGTGAGGTCTGCCGTCGGGGACCGATATTGGTCCTCTAGGGTCTTACGTCCTCTCCCCGAGCGTTTAGGCGGTTACAGCCGCCACGGTTCCCGCGTGCCCCGCGGTACCTTCCGTGTTGGAGAGGATGCGCTTTCCTTCCGCCAGTATGTTCTTCAGGTGTTCTGCTTGGAAGAGAAGCTATACGACGTCCACGTCTGTCTTCCAGACCCGCTTGACCCATCTTTTCGTATCGTATTACCCAATTGCGAACTTGTTGATAGGAACAATCATATTTGAGTGCCATTGCACCAGAATTATACACCTTAATCCAATCGGAAAGCTGTCTGTGTGAACGAATTCCGTATTTTGTGCAAATATCCTGAAGAGATCCTTCTCCGTTAAGATAATCATTTATAGCAGATATTTTTAAATCTTTTGAATAAGATTTGTTTTTCGGTTGATTGAGTAATCCAGTTGGTCCATCATACTGATAAATAGAAATCCAATTTCGAATACTATGATGATCAACTCCCAATTCTTTTCCTGCTTGCCGTATGCCAATTTCTCCTGCAAGGTAGCGTTCGACTATTTTTACTTTTTCTACTGATTCTATCTTACTCTTTCTGAACATGAAAATACCCCCATATAGGACTTTTATATTTCATTGTCCTATATGAGGGTAGCATATCAAAATCCAGGGGCGTTTTCTATCTCAGCTTATAATTCTATTTTCCGAGCTTATCCGCTTCTTCCGTATTCTTCTTAAGTTCCTCATAAACCGGGAAGCAGTCGAAAGTTGCAAAGTAATCCATCGGCGTCTCTGCTCTGCGGATCAGCTGTGTACCTCCGTCCTCTTTCAGAAGAACTTCTGCGGAACGAAGACGTCCGTTGTAATTATATCCCATAGAGAATCCATGTGCTCCGGTATCATGGATCACAAGCAGATCTCCCATGTCAATCTTCGGAAGCTGACGGTCGATTGCAAATTTATCATTATTCTCGCACAGAGAACCAGTCACATCATAAGTATGATCGCATGGTTCATTTTCTTTTCCCATGACAGTAATGTGATGGTAGGCACCATACATAGCCGGACGCATCAGGTTTGCGGCACATGCATCTACACCGATGTACTCTTTGTGCGTATGCTTTTCATGGATTGCTTTTGTCACAAGGCATCCATAAGGTCCAAGCATAAAACGGCCAAGCTCTGTGTAAATCGCCACATCGCCCATTCCAGCCGGAACAAGAACCTCTTCGTACACTTTTCTTACACCTTCACCGATCACCTTGATATCGTTCGGTTCCTGATCCGGTTTGTAAGGGATTCCCACACCACCGGAAAGGTTGATGAACTTGATATGTACACCGGTCTCCTTCTGAAGCTTAACTGCTACTTCAAACAAAGTACGTGCAAGTGTCGGATAATATTCATTAGTTACAGTATTACTTGCAAGGAATGCATGGATACCGAACTCTTTTGCGCCCTTGGACTTCAGGATCTTGAATGCCTCAAAAATCTGTTCAGTTGTCATACCGTATTTGGCATCTCCCGGATTATCCATAATGCTGTTGGAAATTTTGAAAAGTCCACCCGGATTATAACGGCAGCTGATTGTCTCCGGAATCTTTCCGATCGTCTTTTCCAGAAAATCAATGTGTGTGATATCGTCCAGGTTGATGATCGCGCCGAGCTTATCAGCAAGTGCAAATTCCTCTGCAGGTGTATCATTGGAAGAAAACATAATATTTTCTCCAACCTGTCCGACAGACTCAGACATTAAAAGCTCTGTATAGGAAGAGCAGTCACATCCGCATCCATATTCTTTTAAAATATTGAGGATATATGGGTTTGGAGTTGCCTTTACTGCAAAATATTCTTTATATCCTTTGTTCCATGCAAATGCTTCTTTGAGTGCTTTTACATTTTCACGAATCCCTTTTTCATCATAAAGATGAAACGGAGTCGGATATTCTTTTACGATTTCATCTAACTGTGTCTTTGTTACGAATGGTTCTTTTTTCATTCTGTTCATCTCTCTTTCGTCTAGTCGATGGTTGCAATACGCATCATATTACTTACAGAACCCTTTTCACGCTGTACGCTCGGTGAAGGAATACCAGCTGTCAGGACAACAATATCTCCACTGTCCACGCATTTCTTTGCCTGTGCAAGATCAATTGCCCCACTGCAGATATCATCTGTTGTATGGAATTCCAGAGACTTCAATCCTCTTACGCCCCAGTAGATCGACATCCGGCGAAGGGTACGTTCGTTCGGTGTAATTCCAAGGATTTCCTGCTTCGGACGAAGGTTGGATACAACCCTTGTTGTTGCACCGGATACAGATGGAGTGATGATGCATCTTGCATTCAGGTTCGCTGCCGCAAGTACAGAAGCATATCCGATTGCACTGGACACACCTGACTTCAGATGATCTCCGGCTTTAGCAAGAATGGAATCATAGTCCAGATGTTCCTCTGTCGTCTCTACAATTTGAACCATCATCTGGAGTGCTTCCAGAGGGTATTTCCCCTGTGCTGTCTCTCCGGAAAGCATAACTGCATCTGTTCCGTCGTATACCGCATTGGCAACGTCCGTCACTTCTGCTCTTGTCGGACGCGGATTACGCATCATGGAATCCAGCATCTGTGTTGCAGTAATAACAGTCTTAAAGTTGTCATTACATTTCTGGATGATCATTTTCTGGAGATGCGGCACTTCCTCTGCCGGAATCTCTACACCAAGATCTCCACGTGCCACCATGATACCATCAGCCGCACGGATGATCTCATCAATATTCTCAATGCCTTCTGCGTTCTCTACCTTTGCAATGATTGGAATATACGGAGCGCCGAGTTCTTTTAAGTATGCCTTGATCTCAAGTACACACTCTGCATTTCTTACAAATGATGCTGCGATAAAGTCAATATCCTGCTCTACACCGAAACGGA
This sequence comes from Coprococcus sp. AM11-30B, assembly GCF_027674365.1. NCBI lineage: Bacteria > Bacillati > Bacillota > Clostridia > Lachnospirales > Lachnospiraceae > Coprococcus > Coprococcus sp. AM11-30B. The sequence goes on from NZ_JAQDVB010000004.1 coordinate 3,353, forward strand.
TATCATCCTTATCTTTTTCTGTAATAGCCGGAAGACGAATGGCTACGTTCGGTACGTTAACACCTTTTCTTTCGCCAAGTTCTCCACCATTTACTACAGAACAGACAATCTCTGTCTCTGTCTTGCTCTCTACACGAAGTCCGATCAGACCATCGTCAATCAGAATGGTGCAGCCTTTATAAATATCCTGTACCAGTCCCTTATATGTGATAGATACTCTCTTATTATCTCCTATGATATCTTCTGTTGTCAGAGTGAAGGTTTCTCCTTCTTTTAAAGTAATTTTCTTTCCGTCTTTCAGAATTCCTGTACGGATTTCCGGTCCCTTTGTATCTAGAAGGATTGCTGTGTTTGCATGTTCCTCTTCACGAAGTTCTTTGAGCATATCCATTCTGAATTTCTGTTCTTCATGATCACCATGTGAGAAATTGAAACGTGCCACATTCATTCCATTCTGGATCAGCTTTCTCATCATTTCTCTGTCGTTGGTGTTTGGTCCCATTGTACAAACAATCTTGGTTTTTTTCATTGTTTCCTCCTCTTATTATTCAATTTGATTCTATGTTAGAACTCTACTTCACATGTTCGTGTGTGAAAAGATGGTCCTGGCAATATTCATAATTCCCGTTACACTTTGAACAATAACGGAACTCCAGTGTCGGATCGTCAAGTTCAGTACGACCGCACACTGCACATCTGTGCTTTGCACCGCCTGCATACTGATTCTGCGGACGGCTTATCTGCTTCTGGAATTTCTTTCTGCGGGCAGCCTGTTTCGGACTGTGTCCACGCAGATTCCGGTTGCAGAAAAAGAAAATAATAAAGTTCAAAAGGGATGCGATGATCACGATCCGTATGATCAGACCGCCCTGCACTGCGTCTACCGCAAGCAGAACCACATCCAGAATTGCAAGCCACTTCATCTTGATCGGGATAATGCCGTAAAGCAAAAGCTGATAATCCGGCATGATGGATGCACATGCAAGGAAAATGGACATATTGATATAGTAAGTACTGTAAAGACTTCCAAATCCGGTAATGCCTCCGATCAGTCCATTCACAATAAAAGCTCCAATAACTGTAAATAATATTCCTGAAAAAATGTAAACATTGTAACGAAATGCCCCCCAGTAGCTTTCCAGCGTATTACCAAGGGAATAGTATAACAGCATCATAAAGATAACAAAAATAATATTGTCATTCGGCGGGATGATCACCCAGCTTAGAAGTCGCCACACCTGCCCTTTCAAAATCAGTGCTGGTTCCAGTGTAAAATAGGTAAGAAGCTGTGGCATCGTAAAACTCAAAAGATATCCGATTGCATAGCCTGCAAGCAGATACATCGTAAGATTTCTAATTGCATAGCGCCCGAACCTGCGCTCCATTTTATCTAACCAGTTCTTCATTCAAACTCTCCTTCCACGTATGTTATTTTATCGTCTGCTTTTTACTTTGTCAATTCCATTCCACCTCTTTACTCTCTTTTCACATAATTTACATCTTTTGTTCACTTCCAGGCACTTTTTTCTACAATGCCATACACAACTTCTATTTGTATTTTCGTTGGTTCTGTCGTATAATGTAAGATACTGTAGTTCTCTGCGAACTACATTTAATAGGTAATAACACAGACAAATTTTTTAATTGTAATAAGGAGTAGTTAAATCATGAATCAGACAGAATTACATACCCTGGGAATTGACATCGGTTCTACAACTGTTAAAATCGCAGTTCTGGACAGTAATAATGATGTTCTGTTTTCTGATTACGAGCGTCACTTCGCCAATATTCAGGAAACCCTTTCTGATCTGCTTGGCCGTGCTATCTACAAACTCGGTCAGATCAAGGTATCTCCAATGATTACCGGATCAGGTGGTCTTACTCTGGCAAAGCATCTTGGCGTACCTTTTGTCCAGGAGGTTGTTGCCGTTTCCACCGCTCTTCAGGATTATGCACCACAGACCGATGTAGCGATCGAGCTGGGCGGCGAAGATGCCAAGATCATCTATTTTGAAAATGGAAATATTGAGCAGCGTATGAACGGAATCTGCGCCGGAGGTACCGGATCTTTCATCGATCAAATGGCGTCCCTTCTCCAGACAGATGCAACCGGTCTGAACGAATATGCCAAAAATTACAAAGCACTTTATACGATTGCAGCTCGCTGTGGCGTATTTGCCAAGACAGATATCCAGCCGCTGATCAATGACGGTGCTACCAAAGAAGACCTGTCTGCTTCTATTTTCCAGGCAGTCGTCAACCAGACCATCAGTGGTCTTGCCTGCGGAAAACCAATCCGCGGACATGTTGCTTTCCTCGGTGGACCGCTTCATTTCCTCTCTGAACTGAGAGAAGCGTTTATCCGTACTCTCAAGCTGGATGACGAACACATTATCGCACCAAAGTATTCCCATCTTTTTGCAGCCGTCGGCTCTGCGCTGAACTCTAAAAAGGATGTAGTCACCTCTCTTGGTGAGATGCAGAAAAAGCTGGATGCCCATATTGAAATGGACTTTGAAGTTGAGCGTATGCAGCCACTCTTTTCCAGTGAAGCAGATTACAATGAATTTAAGAACCGCCATGCAAAGCATCAGGTGCCGGTTGGTGATCTTGCCAGCTACCGCGGTAATGCCTACCTTGGAATCGATGCCGGTTCTACCACCACGAAAGCCGCTCTGGTCGGAGAAGACGGTACTCTTTTGTACTCCTTCTACCATGGCAATGACGGTGATCCTCTTGGTACGACCATCGGTGCGATCAAGGATATTTACAGCCAGCTTCCGGAAGGCGTACAGATCGTTCACTCCTGCTCAACCGGTTACGGAGAAGCGCTCATTAAAGCCGCACTTCTTCTGGATGAAGGCGAAGTTGAAACCGTATCTCACTATTACGCCGCTTCTTTCTTCGAACCGGATGTAGACTGTATCCTCGATATCGGTGGTCAGGATATGAAGTGTATCAAGATCAAGAATCAGACTGTAGACAGCGTACAGCTCAACGAAGCATGTTCTTCCGGATGCGGTTCCTTTATCGAGACTTTTGCCAAATCCCTGAACTACACCGTAGAGGATTTTGCACATGAAGCACTTTTTGCGAAACATCCGATTGACCTCGGTACCCGTTGTACCGTATTTATGAACTCAAAGGTAAAACAGGCGCAAAAAGAAGGTGCTGAAGTATCCGATATTTCAGCCGGACTTGCTTATTCGGTTATTAAAAATGCCCTTTTCAAGGTTATCAAGGTATCCGATGCATCTGAGCTTGGTAAAAAAATTGTTGTACAAGGTGGTACATTCTACAATGATGCCGTGCTCAGAAGCTTTGAGACCATCGCCGGATGTCAGGCAATCCGTCCGGATATTGCAGGAATCATGGGTGCTTTTGGAGCTGCACTGATTGCAAGAGAACGCTATGGTTTCAAAGAATGTAAAAATACAACCATGCTTTCCATTGATGAAATCAATGAACTTACCTATACAACCTCAATGGCAAAATGTAACGGCTGTACCAACAACTGTCGTCTGACCATCAACAAATTCAGCGGCGGACGTCGTTTTATTTCCGGAAACCGTTGCGAGCGCGGTCTTGGAAAAGAGAAAGCAAAGAGTGATGTACCAAACCTTTTCGCTTATAAAAATGAACGTTATTTTGGTTACACCCCATTAGATCCATCCGAAGCAAAACGTGGAACGGTTGGTATTCCGAGAGTTCTGAACATGTATGAGAACTATCCGTTCTGGTTTACTTTCTTCACAAAGCTGGGATATCATGTGGTACTCTCTCCTGCTTCTACACATAAGATTTATGAACTTGGTATTGAATCTATTCCGAGCGAATCCGAGTGTTATCCGGCAAAGCTGGCGCACGGACATGTACAGTGGCTGATCAACCATGGTGTAGACTTTATCTTCTACCCTTGCATACCATACGAACGTAGTGAATTTGCCGATGCCGACAATCATTATAACTGCCCGATCGTCACCTCCTACGCGGAGAACATCAAGAACAATATGGATCCGATCGTACACGGTGAAGTGGATTTCATGAATCCATTCCTCGCCCTCACAAGCGAAGAGACAATCACAGACGGACTGGTCCGTGAATTTACTTCTGCAAAGAATCTTCCAGCAGAAGAAATCAAAAATGCCGCTCATGCTGCATGGGAAGAACTTGCTGCATGCCGTCAGGACATCCGCAAAAAGGGTGAAGAAACACTCGCTTACATGGAAAAGACAGGAACCCGCGGCATTGTACTTGCCGGTCGTCCATACCATTACGATCCGGAGGTCAACCACGGTATCCCGGAGATGATCACCTCCTACGGACTTGCCGTTCTGACGGAAGATTCTATCTCCCATCTGAATCCGGTAGAACGTCCGCTGATTGTTATGGATCAGTGGATGTATCATTCCCGACTGTACGCAGCAGCCAATTTTGTAAAGACAAGAGATGATCTGGATCTGATCCAGCTGAACTCTTTCGGATGCGGTCTTGATGCCGTAACAACCGATGCTGTTGCAGATATTCTGACCGGTTCCGACAAGATTTATACCTCTCTTAAGATTGATGAGGTTAATAACCTGGGTGCTGCACGTATCCGTATCCGTTCTCTTCTCGCCGCCATCCGCGTCCGCGAGCAGAAGCATATGGAGCGCACCATTCGTCCGGCAAATATCGAAAAAATTCCTTTTACAAAGGAAATGAAGGAAACCTATACCATTTTGTGTCCGCAGATGTCACCGATCCACTTTTCACTGATTGAGCCAGCCTTCCAGGAAGCAGGCTACAAACTGGAAGTACTGAAAAATGATAACAAGCATGCAGTTGACATGGGCCTTAAATATGTAAACAATGATGCCTGCTATCCGTCTCTGATGGTAGTTGGACAGATCATGGAGGCTATCCTTTCCGGCAAATATGACACCGACCACCTGGCTGTCATTATTTCGCAGACCGGTGGCGGATGCCGTGCTTCCAACTATATCGGATTTATCCGCCGTGCTCTTAAAAAAGCCGGTTACGGACATATCCCTGTTATTTCAATCAACTTAAGCGGACTTGAAAGCAATCCTGGATTCAAGATCACCCTTCCACTTGTACTGAAAGGTGTGTATGGTCTGATATTTGGTGATCTCTTCATGCGCTGCCTGTACCGTGTCCGCCCATATGAAGCTGTTCCAGGCTCTGCCAATACCATGCATAAGAAATGGGAAAAGACAGTTATCGAATTTATCAAGAAAGGTTATCCAAGCAGACACGAATTTAAGCGTCTCTGCCGCCAGATCGTAGAAGATTTTGATTCTCTTCCATTAAAAGATGTCAAAAAGCCACGTGTCGGAGTTGTCGGAGAAATCCTTGTTAAATTCCTTCCAGCTGCCAATAACTACCTGGTAGATCTTCTTGAACAGGAAGGTGCCGAAGCCGTGGTTCCGGATCTGACCGACTTCCTGCTCTACTGCTTCTACAATACAAACTTTAAAGCAGAACATCTCGGCATGAAGAAATCAACCGCCCGCATGGGTAATCTCGGAATCAAGGCTCTGGAATGGTTCCGCAAGCCTGCCGTTGATGCATTAAAAGCAAGTAAACGCTTCGATCCACCATCACATATTGAACACCTGGCTTCGATGGCAAAAGAAATTGTTTCTCTTGGAAACCAGACCGGTGAAGGATGGTTCCTTACCGGAGAAATGCTGGAGCTGATCCACAGCGGTGCACCAAACATTGTCTGCACACAGCCTTTCGCCTGTCTGCCAAACCACGTAGTCGGAAAAGGTGTTATTAAAGAACTGCGCCGCCGTCATCCGGAATCCAACATCGTTGCAATCGATTATGATCCGGGAGCAAGCGAAGTAAACCAGCTGAACCGCATCAAACTGATGCTTTCGACTGCGCAGAAGAAGATGTAGAAATTTAGGATATGTAAAATATATTTGGTTGCAATAAGACGACCAGAGGAAACAAAGTACTCCCTCACATTCAGTTGCACTAACCACTTCGTTCAAGCCTCTTAAGGCAGGAATCGTGTTCAGCAAAGGCTTCCACGATTCCTGAGTCTTGAACTCCGTAGTGCAAATTCATGTGAGGGAGTACTTTGTTTTCTCTGGTCTGTATATTGGTAACTTTGTTTTACATATGCGAAAGTTTTTTGGGTGGTGAGGACTAGGATTTAGGGAATTGCAGTCGGAAGGGAAGATTAGTGTAATATCTTTCTTTACAGTTTTTTCTCTCCGAATTCAGCACCGTCATTTTTACCAGTACAGTTAAACGGTCGATTTTACAAAAGAAAGTCCGCCAATTCACTTTTTGTGCAATGTAGATGAGACTCAGGAAGCGTGGAAGCCTTTGCTGAACACGCTTCCCGCCCTAAGAGGCTCATCGGAATGGTTTGCACAATGGAATTGGAGGACTTTCTTTTGTAAAATCGACCACACAACCTTTATTTAAAAAAACAGCGGACTCCCTTTCGGGAAAGTCCACTGTTTTCTCACATATATTAAGCTTCTTCGACTTCTACTTTTTCGCCAAGAATTTTATCAATACTTACCAGTTTTACGCTGAGTACGAATACCTGTGCTGCAACTTCCAGTTCTTCTGGTGTCGGGAAGGACGGTGCAATTCGGATATTGCTGTCTTTTGGATCCTTTCCGTATGGGAAGGTTGCTCCCGCTTTTGTCATGATCAGTCCGGCTTCTTTTGCTTTTGCTACGATTGCTTTGGCACATCCATCCAACGCATCGAAGGAAATGAAGTATCCTCCTCGCGGTGCCATCCAGGAACCAATCTCAAGTTCGCCAAGCTCACTTTCCAGTACATTTAATACGGTGTCAAATTTCGGTCTTAAGATATCTGCATGTTTCTTCATATGCTGAACCATTCCATGGATATCACCGAAGAAACGCGCATGTCTGAGCTGGTTTAATTTATCATGACCGATGGTCTGTACGGACATCATCTTGCGGATTTCCGCAAGGTTTTCATCGGATGCCGCAATTGCTGCAATACCAGAACCCGGGAAGCTGATCTTGGAAGTAGAACCGAATTTGTAAACCATGTTCGGATGTCCTTCTTTTTTACATTCCATCAGAATCTCGATCAGATAATCCTGTTTATCCTCATACAAATGATGGATTCCATATGCATTATCCCAGAAAATACGGAAATCTTCTGCCGCTGGATTTAATTTCGCAAAACGGTGTACGGTTTCATCAGAATAAGTGATTCCCTGTGGGTTAGAATATTTCGGTACACACCAGATACCTTTTACAGCCGGATCATTCTCCACATACTGCTCTACCAGATCCATATCCGGTCCATCCGACGTCATTGGAATATTGATCATCTCAATTCCAAAATGTTCGGTGATTGCAAAATGTCTGTCATATCCAGGTACCGGGCAGAGGAATTTTACCTTGTCAAGCTTTGCCCAAGGGGTGCTTCCCATGATACCATGTGTCATCGCTCTTGCAACAGTATCATACATTACGTTCAGGCTGGAGTTACCAAAGATGATAATATTATCCTTCGGTACTTCCATCATATCAGAAAGAAGCTGTTTTGCTTCTTTGATTCCATCGATCACTCCATAGTTACGGCAATCTACTCCTTCTTCGCAGACAAGATCTGATGTGCTCTTAAGTACATCCATCATCCCCATAGAAAGATCAAGCTGTGCTTTGGACGGTTTACCTCTGGACATATCCAGTTTCAGACCTTTTCCTTTAACATCTTCAAATTCTTTTTCCAGTCTGCTCTTTAATTCAAGCAGTTCTTCTCTACTCATATCTCTATATGCAGTCATCTTGAAAACCTCCCATAATCATCAACTAATCATTGTGTGTTTCTTGCCGTACTTTATACTTCCGAAATCTGCCATCTGCAGTTTCTTTCAGCTGTTTTGACAACATCAAAACTCACTACAAGTAGTAAGTATATAGGAAAAATGATTTTTCGTCAACTAATTCTTGCATATAAATATGATATATCGTGATTTTTGTTGATTTAAATGTGTTTTTTTGAATTTTTGTTTTTCATTTCATGCATTTTTCCATTTCAATGCTTTTCAAAAAGAGTAGATCAGATTTATATGCAGCATATTTTCTTTTCTCCTGCAGTATGTTTTGCTCTTCTGACAACAAAACACCCGGAACCATTTTCATGATTCCGGGCAAATATATTTACTATTTTACTAATAATGATTTTCCAGTCATATCTGCTGGCTGCTGCATTCCCATCAGCTCGATCAGCGTCGGAGCGATGTCTGCAAGGCATCCGCCTTCACGAAGCTTATATGCAGGATCTGCATTTACAAGAATGAACGGAACCGGGTTCGTTGTATGAGCGGTAAATGGTTCTCCTGTCTCTTCATCGATCAGCTGTTCTGCATTTCCGTGGTCAGCGCAGATAAACATCTGTCCACCAACTTCTTGCACTGCATCAACTGCTTTTCCTACACATTCATCAACAGCTTCAATTGCTTTGATCACTGCTGCTTCTACACCGGTATGGCCAACCATATCCGGGTTTGCAAAGTTAATTACGATTACGTCGTACTTGTCCGCTTTGATTGCATCTACAAGCTTGTCACATACTTCATATGCACTCATCTCCGGCTTCAGATCGTAAGTTGCAACCTTAGGCGATTTGACAAGGATTCTGTCCTCTCCCTTGTTCGGTTCTTCTACTCCACCATTAAAGAAGAAGGTAACATGTGCATATTTCTCTGTCTCGGCGATTCTTGCCTGTGTCATGTTGTTTGCTGCAAGAAATTCGCCAAATGTATTCGTGATGCCTTCTTTTACAAATGCAACCATTTTATTTGGAATTGTCTCATCATACTCTGTAAAACATACATAAGTTGTCTTGATACGTTCTTCTCTGTCAAATCCGTCAAAATCATCCGCACAGAATGTTCTGGTGATTTCTCTTGCTCGATCCGGGCGGAAATTAAAGAAGATCACAGAATCTCCGTCTTTTACAGTTGCAACCGGTGTACCGTTTTTTGTCACTACAAATGGTACTACGAATTCGTCAGTTACTTCTTTGTCGTAAGAAGCCTGGATTCCTTCTGTTGCTGATGCTGCTGTGTCACCTTCGCCGCGTGTAAGTGCTGCGTATGCTTTTTCTACACGGTCCCAACGGTTGTCACGGTCCATTGCATAGTAACGTCCGGAAACACTTGCAACTTCACCTACACCGATTTCTTTCATCTTTGCTTCTAACTGTTCAACATATTCTTTTCCAGATGCCGGAGGTGTATCACGTCCGTCAAGGAAGCAGTGAACATATACTTTGTCCAGCCCCTGTCTCTTTGCAAGTTCCAAAATTCCATAAATATGTGTAATATGACTGTGTACACCACCATCAGATACCAGTCCCATCAGATGAAGAGCTGTACCGTTCTTCTTCGCATTTTCACAGGCTGCAAGAAGTGCCTTATTTTCAAAGAAATCGCCATCAGCGATTGCTTTTGTGATCTTGGTGAGCTCCTGGTAAATAATACGTCCTGCACCCATATTCATATGACCTACTTCCGAGTTACCCATCTGACCGTCCGGAAGTCCTACAGCAAGTCCGCTTGCATTTCCTTTTACAAACGGATATTCAGCCATTAATTTATCCATAACCGGTGTGTTTGCCTCTGCAATACCGTTGCCTTTCTTTTCATCTCTCAGACCGTAACCGTCTAAGATCATCAAAACTGTTGGTTTTTTACTCATCGTCTTACACTCCTTCATTTTGTCTTAAAGCGTTTGATTTCTCTTTCAGTTAAATATTGTACATGATTTTATATATGCTTGCAAGCACTTGTTAAAACTTTGACAGCTGAAAAACGCAGGCATTTCTGCCTGCGCCTTGGTATAATTGACTATTTCCAGTTTACAATCTTACCAAAATCTGGTTTTAAAGAAGCACCACCTACAAGTCCACCATCGATATCCGGCTGAGCGAATAATTCCGGTGCTGTAGCTGCATTTACAGATCCGCCGTACTGAATACGGATTGCTTCTGCTGTAGCTTCATCATAAACTTCAGCGATACATTCACGGATAGCTTTGCAAACCTCCTGAGCCTGCTCTGTTGTAGCTGTCTTACCGGTTCCGATTGCCCAGATTGGCTCATAAGCGATAACTGCTGTCTTAGCCTGATCTGCTGTTACATTCTGGAATCCAACTTTAACCTGCTGACGGATGAAGTCCATTGTCACACCCTGTTCACGCTGTTCAAGAGTTTCTCCACAGCACATGATCGGTGTAAGTCCGTGTTCAAATGCTTTCAGCATCTTTTTGTTCACAGTCTCGTTTGTCTCTGCGAAGTATTCTCTTCTTTCAGAGTGTCCGAGAACAACATATTTAACACCAGCATCTGTAAGCATGTTCGGAGAGATTTCTCCTGTGTATGCACCTTTTTCTTCAAAGTACATATTCTCTGCTCCAACCTGGATGTTGCTTCCTTTTGCAGCTTCTACAACCGGAATGATATCGATTGCCGGTACGCAGAATACCACGTCAGCCTCTTCTGTCACAACCAGAGATTTGAGTGTATTCACAAGCTCTACTGCCTCTGAAGGTGTCATATTCATTTTCCAGTTACCTGCAATAATTTTCTTTCTTGCCATTGCAATAATCTCCCTTATTTTATCTTAATTACAGACGCTGCTTATTTATCGTTAGCAGCTGCTACACCTGGCAGTTCCTTACCTTCAAGGAATTCAAGGGAAGCTCCGCCACCTGTAGAGATGTGAGTCATCTTGTCGCCGTATCCGAGCTGGTTAACTGCTGCTGCCGAATCACCACCACCGATGATTGTTACTGCATCTGTCTCAGCAAGTGCTTTTGCGACTTCTTCTGTTCCTTTTGCAAAGTTCGGCATCTCGAATGCACCCATAGGTCCGTTCCATACAACTGTCTTTGCATCTTTTACAGCGTCAGCATAGATCTTGATTGTCTCTGGTCCGATGTCAAGTCCTTCCCATCCTTCCGGAATTTCGCCAGCTTTAACAACTTTGATATTTGCATCATTTGAAAAATCATCTGCAATTACGTTGTCTACCGGAAGAAGGAGTTTTACGCCTTTGTCTTTAGCTTTCTGAATCATGTTCAGTGCATATTCACAGTAATCTTCTTCAAGAAGAGATTTTCCAACGGTTCCGCCCTGTGCTTTGCTGAATGTATAAGACATACCTCCACCAATGATCAGAGTGTCTACTTTATCGATCAGGTTTTCGATTACAGAAATCTTGCTTGAAACTTTAGCTCCACCAAGGATTGCAACGAACGGTCTTTCCGGATTGTTTACTGCATTTCCAAGGAAATCGATTTCTTTCTGCATAAGATATCCTACAACTGCTGTATCAACATATTTGGTAACACCAACGTTAGAGCAGTGTGCACGATGAGCTGTTCCGAATGCATCGTTTACGAATACATCACAAAGAGAAGCGAGTTCCTTAGAGAATTCATCTCCGTTCTTTGTTTCTTCTGCTCTGTAACGTGTATTTTCAAGAAGGATTACCTCTCCATCTTTCATAGCTTCAACTGCTGCTTTTGCATTTGGTCCTACTACTTCAGGATCTGCTGCGAATTTTACTTCCTGTCCGAGAAGTTCTGAAAGTCTTACTGCGACCGGTGCAAGAGAAAGCTCCGGTTTCGGTTCTCCCTTCGGTTTACCAAGATGTGAGCAGAGGATTACTTTTCCTCCGTCAGCGATCAGTTTCTTGATTGTAGGAAGTGCTGCAACAAGACGGTTCTCGTCTGTGATCTTTCCATCGATCAGCGGTACGTTAAAATCGCATCTTACAAGGACTTTTTTCCCTTTTACATTGATATCATCTACAGATTTTTTGTTAAGCATAATCCTGCCTCCTGTTTACATTTCGTTTAAATGGGATGTGCCCGGGCATATCCCCGTGCTAAGCGCAGTCGCTTGCGGCAATCTACGTTTTCGCACGAATACGCATTTTGAGCACATAGTGCCCTTTATTTAACAGGAAGCTCCATCAGAATTTCCTGTTAAATAAAAGAGCCCGGTCCATGTAGACCGGACCCTTGCTTGAGTCTAACTCTGGAATATTCCAGTAAGAATCAATTCAGCCTGTCCAAACAAACGTTACGGATTAAAGTAATGTTCCGAAGTGTTTGATTGTTCTTACCATCTGGCTTGTGTAAGAGTTTTCATTGTCATACCAAGAAACAACCTGTACTTCTGTTGTTCCGTTGTCAAGCGGAAGTACCATTGTCTGAGTGGAATCGAAAAGAGAACCAAATCTCATTCCTACGATATCGCTAGAAACGATCTGATCTTCGTTGTATCCAAATGATTCGTTAGAAGCTGCTTTCATAGCTGCGTTAATCTGTTCAACTGTTACGTTTCCTTCAACTACAGCTGTAAGGATTGTTGTAGATCCTGTAGGGGTTGGTACACGCTGTGCAGATCCGATAAGTTTTCCGTTAAGTTCCGGAATGACAAGTCCGATTGCTTTAGCTGCTCCTGTGCTGTTAGGAACGATGTTAACTGCTGCTGCACGAGATCTTCTCAAATCACCTTTTCTCTGTGGTCCGTCAAGAGTCATCTGATCACCTGTGTAAGCATGGATTGTGCACATGATACCAGATTTGATCGGTGCAAGATCATTAAGAGCCTTAGCCATTGGTGCAAGACAGTTTGTTGTACAAGAAGCTGCAGAAATGATTGCGTCTTCTTTTGTAAGCTGTGTATGGTTTACATTGTAAACGATTGTAGGAAGGTCATTTCCTGCCGGTGCAGAAATGATAACGTGTTTAGCACCTGCATCGATATGTGCCTGAGCTTTTGCTTTAGATGTGTAGAATCCTGTACATTCAAGAACTACATCTACTCCGATTTCTCCCCATGGAAGTTCAGCTGCATTAGCTTTAGCGTAGATTTTGATTTCTTTTCCGTCTACTGTGATGGAGTCTTCTCCAGCAGATACTTTATCAGCTAATTCATATTTTCCCTGTGTTGAATCATATTTTAATAAGTGAGCCAGCATCTTAGGAGATGTAAGGTCGTTGATTGCTACGATCTCAAATCCCTCTGCTCCAAACATCTGTCTGAATGCAAGACGTCCAATACGTCCAAATCCATTGATTGCTACTTTTACTGCCATGATTTAGTCCTCCTAAAGATAAATTGTATTACTGTATATAACAGTTACATTTTTCTTGATAAATCTTATCATTGTTTAAGATTTATCAACTGTAATTTATTGTACTAAATTCAGAACAAAAATTCAATCCCCTTTTTTCACTTTATTTTTCTGAAAACCGGGGCCCTTTTTATGAATTCTGCATAATATTTAAAACCACATGCTTCGAGAATATTGTCAACTATGTTAAAATCATACCCTACATGCTCTGGTTTATGTGCATCTGCGCCGACGGTGAGGATCTCTCCACCAAGCTCTTTGTATCTTTTTAACACATCCGGATGCGGGTGTGCAAAAGGAAGGCCATACTTCAGTCCTGCCGTATTGACTTCCAGCCCTTTTCCGTGTTCAATAAGATACCGCAGGATTTCATCTATTTCATCCGCAAATCTGCCGTAAGAATATTCCTGTTCCCGATGTTTTCCATAGCGTACCACATAATCCAGATGTCCGAGCACATCAAAATCCGCTACAACCCTGATATCGGCTATTGTCTCCTGAAGTGCCATCCGGTAGGCCTCTTCATCCGAAATCCCCTCAAAGAACTCAGGATAATAAGGATCCTTTCCACCAACCACATGCATGGATCCGATCACAAAGTCATACGGATATGCCGTAGTAAATGCTTTTGCCTTCTTCGCAAGGTGCGGCTGAAGTCCAAACTCCACACCGATCCGGATATCCAGCTTCTCCTTATACTTTTCCTTCAGTGCTCCAAGCTCTTTAAAATAGGTTTCCGGATCAAACACAAATTCAATATCATCACAAAAATAATCAATATCTTCATGATCCGTAAAACAGATTGCTTCCAGTCCTTTATCGATTGCTGCAAGAACCATATCTTCCGGTTTTGCCTCTGAATCTCCGGAAAAATAAGTGTGCATATGGCAGTCCGCTCTCATATTTTCCCCTCCTTGTCATTCTTCATGTGTAAATCCACCCGGCTTTCCCGCAAATCATTTGTTGGATTGCAGTACGGTCCCAATATACCAAAAAGCAGAACAATTCTGAGCTATCCCAGAATTGTTCCGCCTCCAAGTACATAATCTCCATCATACAGTACCAGTGCCTGCCCCGGTGTAACCGCTCTCTGCGGTGTCTCAAAGATGCACTCTATCTCATCTTCTCCCGTTTTGCGGACTGTGCACCAGTCCCCTTTATGGTTGTATCTGATTTTGGCAAATACGCGCATCTCACCTTCCAGATCCTCTACTGTCATAAAGTTCAGCTTATTTGCACGGACCCGCGTCGTCATCAGATCTTCATTCGTCCCTATCACAACTTCATTCGTATCCGGACGGATCTCAAGCACGAATGCCTGATACCCAAGAGAAAGTCCAAGTCCTTTTCTCTGTCCGATCGTATAGTGGATGATTCCTTTATGCCGTCCCAGGATCTTTCCGTCCGGTGTTACAAAATTACCTTCCGGGATTTTCTGGTTACTTTCTTCTTCAATAAAAGATGCATAATCGTCATCGGATACAAAACAGATATCCTGACTGTCCGGTTTGTTCGCAATCTGCAATCCGATCTCTTTTGCGATCTCGCGTATCTGGTCTTTTTCGTATTCACCGACAGGCATCAGCGTTCTTCTCAGCTGATCCTGGGTAAGATTATAAAGCGCATAGGTCTGGTCTTTTGACCAGGTTGCCGAATGCCGGATCGCATAGCGTCCGTTCGGCAACTGTTCTACTCTCGCATAGTGACCTGTTGCAATATAGTCTGCTCCGATCTCCATGCTCCGTGTAAGAAGAGATTCCCATTTTACATAACGGTTACACGCAATGCACGGATTTGGTGTCCGGCCATGCAAATATTCATCCACAAAATAATCGATTACCTTCTCCTGAAAATCCTTCTTGAAATTCATCACATAATACGGAATGCCGATCTGTGCCGCAACTTTTCTGGCATCATCTACCGCGCTGAGTCCACAGCATCCGCCGTTTTCTTCCTGTATTTTCGATTCTTCGTCCTGCCAGATCTGCATCGTCACACCGATCACATCATATCCCTGTTCTTTTAGAAGATATGCCGCTACCGATGAGTCGACACCACCTGACATTCCGACTACCACTTTCTTTTTTGCCATTCTCTTTTCTCCTGCAGAAAATTCTAATACTCTTCCTCTTCTGCTTCTTCACCTTCACTGATATCGTTCTTCGGCTTCTGGAGTCCTTCGATCTTGATCCCGTGCTTCTCTGCATAATCCCACAGCGCTGCATGGATTGCCTCCTCTGCCAGTAAAGAACAGTGTACCTTAACCGGCGGCAGTCCGTCAAGTGCTTCCATAACGGCTTTGTTTGTTACCTGCATTGCTTCTGAAATATGTTTTCCCTTTACAAGTTCTGTCGCCATACTGCTTGTTGCAACAGCCGCGCCACATCCGAATGTCTTAAATTTTACATCATTAATAATTCCGTTATCATCAATATCAAGGTAGATTCTCATGATATCACCACATTTGGCGTTACCAACAGTACCCACTCCGCTTGCGTTCTCGATTTCTCCCATATTACGTGGATGCTGAAAATGATCCATTACTTTCTCTGTATACATTGTAAATTCCTCCTAAAGCTGTATTTTCTATCGAATTATTTA
The DNA here is from genome assembly GCF_027674365.1 of Coprococcus sp. AM11-30B. Taxonomy (NCBI): domain Bacteria; kingdom Bacillati; phylum Bacillota; class Clostridia; order Lachnospirales; family Lachnospiraceae; genus Coprococcus; species Coprococcus sp. AM11-30B. The sequence goes on from NZ_JAQDVB010000004.1 coordinate 19,122, forward strand.
TTCTGTTTTTTTTGCAAAATCTTCATAAAGCGGTGACATTCCGCGTAAATCGCTTACGATTGTCTTAAGCTGATCTACTACATAATCAATGTCTTCTTTTGTGATCTCTTCATTCAGAGTCAGGCGCAGAGATCCATGCGCAATCTCGTGCGGCAGTCCGATTGCAAGAAGTACATGGGATGGATCAAGAGATCCGGATGTACATGCAGATCCACTGGATCCACAAATTCCTGCCATATCAAGACGGATCAGCATAGATTCGCCCTCAATGAAACGGAAGCAGAAGTTTGCGTTATTTGGCAGACGGTCTGTCGGATGTCCGTTCAGCTTAGTGTACGGGATTTCTTCCATCACACGTTTGATCAGATAATCTCTCATCTCGCGCTCTTTTGCTGTACGTTCTTCCATCGTAGCGATAGCACGTTTTGTTGCTGTACCGATTCCAACAATACCCGGAACATTTTCTGTACCTGCACGACGTTTTCTTTCCTGTGCCCCACCATGAACGAAGGAACGGATCTTCACGCCTTTTCTGATATAGAGGAATCCGATTCCTTTTGGTCCGTTCAGCTTGTGTCCGCTGGCACTTAACATATCAATATGACATTCATCTACATTGATCGGGACCTGTCCGAAAGCCTGTACGGCGTCTGTGTGGAACAGGATACCATGTTTGTGAGCGATCTCACCGATCTCTTTGATCGGTTCAATTGTTCCGATCTCGTTGTTTGCATACATTACAGAGATCAGGATGGTATCCGGGCGGATTGCTGCTTCCACATCTGCCGGATTTACTTTTCCGTATTCATCCACATCAAGATAAGTCACTTCAAGCCCACGTTCTTCCAAATAAGCTGCTGTATGCAGGATCGCATGATGTTCGATCTTGGTTGTGATAATATGTTTTCCTTTATTCTGATAAGCCTCAGCGGTTGCTTTGAGTGCCCAGTTGTCAGACTCTGATCCGCCGGCTGTAAAATAAATTTCGTTGCTCTTTGCACCGAGTGCGGTTGCGATTCTTTCTCTCTGTTCTGCCACGACATCTTTGTTATGGGATGCGAAGCTGTAGATCGCAGAAGGATTGCCATACTGCTCTGTAAAATATGGCAGCATTGCTTCCAGAACTTCTGGTGCAGTTTTTGTTGTTGCTGCGTTATCCAAATAAATTAATTTACTCATCTTTTTGTCCTTCTTTCTTTATTTCTTTATTCATTTCCACAAGGGTATTTATCATAATACTGTCTACCGTCTGTGCCATGCTTTCATTGACTTTCTTCCAGACATATTTCGTGATACAGCTGCCCTGGATCTCGCAGCTGTCTTCCGAATGAAGTGCTGCACAAGTCGCAGGTTCCAGGTCTCCTTCAAGTGCTCTGAGTACATCACCAACAGAAACTTCCGCCGCATCCTTTGCCAGCCGATATCCTCCTCCCGCTCCACGGATACTCTTGACAAGACCTGCCTTTTTCAGCTTCGCCATGAGCTGTTCCAGATATCGTTCCGATATCTCCTGCCTGGCTGATATACTGCTGATGGAAACCGGTTCTTCTGCGCCATAACACGCAAGATCGATAAAGGCGCGCAAACCATAACGACCCTTCGTTGAGATCTTCAATCCATCACCTTCTCTTTATTTTTATATCCCACTGTTTTACTAGGATTTCTTGCAAATTGAGAATATCACCTCTGTTATGTTCTGTCAAGGCTCTTTCTTGCATATATTTTAAAACAAAAATGCCTTTGGAGCTGCTATGTCACAAAAACATTTTCTCCTGAAAGGAACTTTTATCCTTACTGTAGTCGGCATTCTCACCCGTGTAATGGGATTTTTTTACCGTATTTTTCTCAGCAGATCTTTCCCTGCAGAAGAAATCGGTCTGTATCAGCTGATTTTCCCTGTCTACACACTTGCTTATGCTGCAACTTCAGCAGGGATCGAGACGGCTCTGGCGCGCCTGGTTGCCGCCTCTTCTGCAAAAAAGCAGTCTGCAAAAGCTTATTCTTACCTGAAAGCAGCACTGCTTTGTTCTCTTTTTCTTTCCATCTGCTGTCTTTTTCTGTTGCAGAAAAATGCTGTTTTCCTCACCACAGTCATACTTGGTGATCCCCGATGCGCCTCTCTCATCTTCCTGATAGCATATGCACTTCCATTTGCAGCTCTGCACAGTTGCAGCTGTGGTTACTTTCTGGGGCTCAAGCAGATCCGGCTTCCTGCCCTCTCCCAATTATTTGAACAGCTGGTTCGGATCTTTTTTGTTATCTTCCTCTATACAGCCGATGCTCATACCGCTTTTACACCATCTGTCGCAATTGCTGTCCTCGGAATTGTCGGTGGTGAAATTGCAGCCGCTTTTCTTTGCATCCATAAGCTCAGAACTACCGGGCAACCTTTCTCCTCACGCCAGGAGTCTGCTCTTTCTGCCGTTCCTGATCTGCTTTTTTCTGCTCTTCCACTGACCGCAAGCAGAGTCCTTCTGAATCTTTTTCAGAGTCTGGAAGCAATTTCCATTCCGCTTGCCCTGCAAAAATATGGAATGAGTATTTCCGCTTCTCTTAGCACCTACGGAATTCTGACTGGAATTGCCCTTCCCTGCATTTTATTTCCATCTGCCCTCACCAATTCCATCTCCACAATGCTCCTCCCCGAAGTTGCCAGTATGCCGGATGCTCAGAAAAAGCATGCTCTTCCGCAGCTTTTACGGAAAGTTATTTTTTTCTGCCTGTTTCTTGGTTTTGCCTGCCTGCTATTTTTCTTTACCGCATCCGGCTTTATCAGCAGACGGATCTTTCATACACCAGAAGCCGGAAATTATATCTTAACACTAGCATTTATCTGTCCTTTTCTCTATAGTAACACCGCATTGATCAGTGTGTTAAATGGTCTGGATCTTGCCGGAAAAACTTTTCTGATCAATCTGTTCACCCTGGCAGTACGAATCTGTGGTGTTCTGTTTCTGATTCCGCAGTTCGGGATTCTTGGCTATCTGTGGGCACTGCTTGCAAGCCAGCTTCTTACATTTGGCTGCTGCATGTTTCTCCTGATAAAACAAGGGCGATAAAAAACGGCAGAAAGTCCTCTTTACCGAATTGTTCAGTAAGAGGACTTTCTGTCATTTTCTATCACCTAACGCTAAAATGTGGCTGAACACATTCCTGCTATGTAAGAACCTTCACAAACCAGCGGACAATCCCAGGGTTTAAATATACCTCAGACAAAATTCCCGCCACGATCATCATAACAGTAAATCCTGTTTTTGTTCCATTCCATTCACTTTGCGGATAACGATAATAATACCGGATCAATAAAAGATATGCCGGTACATAAAAAATATATTGCGGGAAAATACCGGCAATACACAACAGCATTCCGCAAAGGCCCATCCTTAAAACTGCCGCCACAGACAGTATCCCTGCTGCAAAGCCTGTCCAAAGGAGAATTCCGGCTGCTGTCAGTCTGCGAAACCCCAGATTTGCCACACAGACCGCTAACGCCAGAGGCATCACTCTCCATCTGAGCAGGTACCACAGGTAATCTTCATTTATGATTTTCACCTGTGTATACTGATTTAGAAAATATTCATGGAAAATCCCAGTCATCGTAACATAATTTTTCGCAATAAAATTAGCATATAAGATACCCATTCCAAAACCGATCAGATATAGCATGGGCAGCTGATATTTCTTCCGATAAAATTCCACATTCCGGCCTCCAATAATTTCACATAGTTCATTATATGACCGGAGTTGTCAATTATGCGTTCACTTTATCTGTTATACTTTGCATCATAGGCAAGGATAGCAGCTACAGTCTTGGAATCTTCAATCTTTCCTTCAAAGATCATCTGCTTCAATTCTTCAACCGTATGTGCCTCTACATTCACAAATTCATTCTCATCCAGATGCTGATGGGTACGGATCAGGTTTCGTGCCACATAAACTTCGATTTTTTCGTTGCAAAGTGCTACAGTTGTTCGAAGCGTGATCAGCCATTCCAGATCATCACTGTGATATCCGGTCTCTTCTTCCAATTCTCTTGCCGAACAGTCTCGTCCCGGTTCATCCGCTTGGTCCAGCCCTCCTGCCGGAAGCTCCAGTGTAAAGCGATCCAGTGCATTCCGGTACTGTCTTACCATCAGGAGTCTGCCGTCATCCATCACAGGGATCACAGCAGCAGCCCCTTTGTGGTGGATATAGTCCCACACCTCATGATTTCCATTGGAAAACTCCATATAATCTTTGTATACATCAACAATTGTTCCCTGATATACTCTTTCTCTTTTTACACGTTTGATTTCTTTTTTCATCCGTTTTCCACTTCCTTTTCACACAACTACGAGAAACACGCTCCGCGAGTTTCTCAAGTTATCGCGGCAGTCGCCAAGGTCTCGTGCAAGCGCGGACTTTGGCTCGTTGCTCGCGTAAATTAAATACAGCCATCCAAAAGACCGAATCTTTTGGACGGCTGTCGTTTTCTGATTATCGTGTTATTTAGCATAATCTGTAACACGGGATTCCCGGATTACATTTACTTTAATCTGACCTGGATATTCCAATTCATATTCAATCTGTTTTGAAATATCTCTTGCCAGCAATACCATATCATCATCAGATACTTGTTCTGGAACTACCATTACGCGAATCTCTCTACCCGCCTGAATAGCAAATGACTTCTCAACCCCTTTAAACTGGTTGGTAATATCTTCTAACTGTTTTAATCTGTTTGTGTATGTCTCCAAGGTTTCTCTTCTTGCACCTGGTCTTGCAGCCGAAATCGCATCTGCTGCCTGAACAACGCCTGCAATCAGAGACTGTGGTTCTACATCACCATGATGTGCTTCTACCGCGTTGATAATAAGCGGCGACTCTTTGTATTTTCTACAAAGGTCTACACCAATCTGAACATGTGAACCTTCTACATCGTGATCGATCGATTTACCGATGTCATGTAAAAGACCTGCACGCTTTGCGATACGGACATCCAGCCCGATCTCGCCCGCAAGCAATCCGGATAGCTGAGCAACCTCGATTGAATGCTTCAGTGCATTCTGACCGTAGCTCGTTCTGAACTTCATACGTCCAAGAAGACGAATCAGTTCTGGATGGATGCCGTGTACACCAACTTCAAGTGCTGCTGCCTCTCCTTCTTCGCGCATCATAGTCTCTACTTCTTTCTGCGCTTTTTCAACCATCTCTTCGATTCTTGCAGGATGGATTCGTCCATCTACGATCAAACGCTCCAGTGCAATTCTTGCCACTTCTCTTCGGATTGGATCAAATCCGGAAAGAACAACTGCCTCCGGAGTATCATCAATAATAAGCTCTACTCCTGTCAGTGTCTCAAGAGTACGGATATTCCGTCCCTCTCGTCCGATAATTCTACCCTTCATCTCGTCACTTGGAAGCTGAACTACCGAGATCGTAGTTTCAGCCACATGATCTGCCGCACATCTCTGGATTGCGGTGACAACATACTCTTTCGCCTTCTTGTCAGCCTCTTCCTTTGCACGTGTTTCAAGCTCTTTCACCATCTTGGCAGTGTCATGTTTCACATCTTCTTCAACAGTTTTTAATAGATAATCCTTTGCCTGTTCGGAGGTAAGTCCTGAGATTCTTTCTAGTTCCTGTACTCTTTTCTGGCTGAGTTCTTCAACTTCAGCCTCCCGCTGCTTCATCGCTGTCTCTTTTGCAGTAAATGCAGTCTCTCTCTGCTCAATTGCCGCAGATCTCTTATCCAGAGATTCTTCTTTTGAAAGTACACGCTTTTCATAACGCTGAAGTTCAGCTCTGCGTTCCTTAGTCTCTTTTTCAAGTTCATTCTTTGTCTTGATAGACTCTTCCTTTACTTCCAAAAGTGCTTCCTTCTTCTTTGTCTCTGCTGTCTTCAAAGCATCATCAATAATTTCTCTTGCTTTTACATCAGCGTTCCCAATTTTAGAATTTGCATCGTTCTTCAACTTGGAAACAGTAACAAAATAAGTAACCGGCATTACTACTATAAGCGTAACAACTACAGCAATAATTATAGGTATCAGCACAGGAGCACCTCCTTATTTAGTTTTCATTGTACAAATACAACACTTAAATTCTATACTGTTTTCACAAATATGTCAAGCATTCCAATCGCAAACTTGTATTACTTGACGGATATCTTCGTAACGAAATCCTTTCCGCACCAAATATCCATATATTTTCTGCTTTTCTTTCGGATCCGTACAGGCAAAATCCCAGTGTTTTTTGCGAAGAAGCTCCCGGATTGCTTCCTGATCGGAATGCTCTTCATACATCTCTTCCATGATTTCTTCTGCCCGGTTCATATCCACGCCCTTCTGTCTCAGAAGGGCATAAATCTCCCGTCTGCTCTTTTTATCTTTCCTGCTGTCTATAAAGTTCCGAATGTAGGCGTCATCATTGATATATCCAAATGATTTCACATAGGCAATCGCCGCTTCGGTGATCTCCGATGGATAGCCGCCCAGCTTTAATTTATCTCTGAGCTGGGATTCAGTTCTTGCCATGTCATTCAGCAGGTGCATCGCACGAAGCTTTGCCCGCTTCAAAAGGACTTCTTTGATCTTTGCATAAGTATCCTCTGTCAGTTCACACTCTTCTTTCAGGTGAAAACGGGACAGTTCGCCTTTGTAAACCACAAAGGCGAACTGCTCATCAACAGATACCCGATACTTTGTCTTTGTAACTGGCTCGATTCGGGTAATTCTCATCATATGTTTTATTCTTCCTCATCCATCACTTCTTCAGCATCTGCCGGAGCAGCCTGTGCCGGTTCTTCTGCTTCCTGCCCTTCTGCACCGATTCCGTAATGCGCACGGACTTTTTCTTCAATCTCTTCCATAATCTCCGGATGTGCTGTCAGATAAGACTTTGCATTCTCACGTCCCTGACCGATCTTTTCTCCGTTGTATGCATACCATGCACCACTCTTATTGACCAGATCAATCTTCGTCGCAAGATCCAGGATATCTCCTTCTCTGGAAATTCCTTTTCCGAACATGATATCAAATTCTGCTTCCTTGAACGGAGGTGCAATTTTATTCTTCACGATCTTCACGCGTACATGGTTACCAACCATCTCTCCGCCCTGCTTCAGAGTCTCAGTCCTGCGGACATCCATACGGACAGATGAATAGAACTTCAGTGCCCGTCCACCCGTTGTTGTCTCCGGATTACCGAACATAACGCCAACCTTCTCACGCAGCTGGTTGATAAAGATTACAACACAGTTTGATTTACTGATAACCGGTGTCAGCTTTCTGAGTGCCTGTGACATCAGTCTTGCCTGCAGACCTACATGTGTATCACCCATATCACCCTCAATCTCCTGCTTCGGAACAAGTGCTGCAACAGAATCGACTACGATAATGTCAATCGCACCGGAACGTACCATTGTCTCAGTGATCTCCAATGCCTGATCTCCGCTGTCTGGCTGTGAAATGTAAAGTTCATCAATATCTACACCGATATTCTTCGCATATACCGGATCCAGTGCATGCTCTGCATCGATAAATCCCGCAATGCCGCCTCTTTTCTGTACTTCTGCGATCATATGTAATGCAACTGTCGTCTTACCACTTGATTCAGGTCCATAAATTTCAATAATACGTCCTTTCGGAACGCCGCCAACACCAAGTGCCAGATCCAGACTCAGAGAACCGGTCGGAACCGTCTCAACATGCACCTGTGCCGCCGGATCACCCAGCTTCATAACTGCTCCCTTACCAAAATCTTTCTCAAGCTTTGCAATTGCTGCGTCTAATGCTTTCTTTTTATTCTCATCATTCATTGTGTTATTCGCCATCATTAATCTCCTTATCCCAGATTCTTCGCCCACGCTCTCCATCGAACGAATGTTTGTTCTGGTTCTATATTAGTACATATGTTCTGGTTTGTCAACTACATTTTTAAATCAGATCCACACGTCTCACCTTCCCCGGAGAAGAAACCGAACCCCTCCCGAAAACCTTTCTCGCCCAGATCCCCAAAGCTTCTGACTCCCCCATCATACCACATCTCCCCCTTCCCCCACAACCAGAACACTTCTTCTCGGAAGCCATTGCTGACATAATTTTCGCATTCGGAGGCTCATCGGAATGCCCTGCACAACTAAATCTGTCCGGTTTATTTTATTAAAAGCGCGTCCGTCTTCTATTTTCCCGCAGACCACCCGTCCTGCAATCTAAAGCTCAAACACCTCAAGATCATCCGGTACAAACAACTTCCCGTGATAGTACTCCCGTCCTTCCCGCGTATAAAGCTCTTTCCTCTCCTTAAGATGCATCTCTTCCGTATGATACAGGATCAGATGCGGAATCTGAAGCTCCTCGGCAAGCTGACATGCTTCTTTCACAGTACTGTGGTGCTTTTCATAAGGCTTGAACTTATCTGCTTCTCCATACAGACAGAACGCCTCATGGGTCAGCCAGTCGCTGCCTTTCACAAATTCATAATCTTTCTCATTGTACGGTTCGTCACCGCAGCAGGTAAACTTCACTCCGTTCGGAAGCAGCATCGTAAATCCGAACTGCTTTGCCTTCGTGGAAAAAATATCGAAAAAGGTGACCGGACAGCCAAGGATTTCCTTTGTCTCTCCATGATGCACCGGCACAAAAAGAATCCGGTCATCAAAATATTTCGTCACCTTTTTCTGGATCGTAAGCTCTGCGATCATGCGGATTGATCTTGCCAGCTCTTCATGGCAGTAGATCCGCAGATTCCCCTCATATTTTCCCTGGCCAATCTTCTTCTGCCCGATCATCCGTATCAGCCAGATCACGCCCAGAAGATGATCGATATGTTCATGGGTAATAAAAATATCGTGAATGTCTTCCAGCTGGATCCCGGTGTCTTTTAACACCTTTAAAATACGGTTTCCGCCGCCGGTATCCACCAGAAAATGCCTGTTTCCATCCGAGAGGGCAAAACATGTATTATAGCATTCCGTTACTGTTGCATTTCCCGTTCCAAGTATTGTAAGCTTCATCCGTCATTACTCCTGTCTCATTTCAACCACTTCACCTGCACATTTGTAAATACTTCCTCCCGGCACAAATCCTCTAACCGAAGAAAGTGGATAAATATTGGTATGCGGTCCTACTACACTTCCCGGGTTCAGAATGGTTCCACATCCAACTTCTACATGGTCACCCAGCATCGCGCCGAACTTTTTCATACCGGTCTCGATATTTCCTTCCGGCGTCTTTACAACCACCAGTTTTTTATCGGATTTCACATTAGATGTGATAGAACCTGCTCCCATATGTGACTTGTATCCAAGGATTGAATCCCCCACATAATTATAATGTGGAACCTGTACTTTATTGAAGAGGACCACATTTTTCAGCTCGGTAGAATTTCCGACAACCGCCCCTTCTCCTACGATCGCATTTCCACGGATAAACGCACAGTGTCTTACCTCTGCGTCCTTTCCGATGATCGCCGGACCGCCGATAAATGCAGTCGGTGCAACCTTTGCGGATCTGGCAACCCACACATTTTCTCCACGTTTTTCATACTCTTCTTCCGGAAGAGACGCACCCAGTTCCAGGATAAAACTGCTGATTTTCGGAAGTACTTCCCACGGGTAGGTCACTCCTTCAAACAAATCCTTTGCGATCGTCTCTTCCAGCGTATACATTTCTTTAACCGTCATTTCTTTCATTCTTTCTTTCCTTTCGATGCTCTGCCTTTGGTTTCTTTTTTATAAAATGCTGCTGCCCTGTCATAGCAGCTTCTTAACTGATACTGGTTATTCAGTCCCAGTACTCCGTTGGTTCTGCTAACAATAAAATGATCCAGTTTTGTCATATATTCATCCGATGTAATTTCTCCCTCTGCCACATAGTTAAGCCCCTTTTCCCAGCTTGCCGTCAGCTCCGGATTCAGAAGTGAACGGATAGAATTCAACACCACATCATAGATCATTTCTCCAAGAAGCGTCGGTGTGATCACCTGCGTCTTTTTATTCAGTGCCAGATATTTGATATTGAAGAGCTTTTTCAGGATCTCCGCCCTGGTCGCACTGGTTCCGATCCCGCTTCCTTTGATCTGCGCACGAAGTTCCTCATCCTCGATCAGCTGACCTGCATTTTCCATCGCAAGGATCATGGAACCGGAATTGTATCTCTTCGGCGGTGAAGTTTCTCCCTCTTTGATATCCAGTGATTTCACATCCAGGATATCACCTTTTTTTAACTTCTGGATGGATGCAAAAAATGCGGCATCCAGATCCACATTGTTATCACTTCCATCTCCTTCCGCGTCATTTCCATTTGCATTTTTCTTTGGTGCAGGGACCCCTGCCACCTTCAGATATCCTTCTTCCGCAAGTACACGGAAGTTGGAGAAAAACTGTTCTTTTCCGATCTGTGTTACCAACGCCACTTTCTGATAAACTGCCGGAGGATAGAAGATACTCAGAAACCTCCGGACGATCACATCATACACATGATGAGCCGTTGCAGATACCGAATTCAATGCGGAAAGTCCCTGTCCTGTCGGGATGATCGCATAATGATCCGTGATCTGCTTGTCATTGACATAACGCGTCTTTGCCAGATTTTTATATGCTCCGTAATGCAGAATATCCTGCATATATGGTGCAGCCATCTGGTATTTACTCAGCCCGTTCAGGTTCTTTGTGATCTCCTTTGATACTGCCGTCGAAAGCACTCTGGCGTCTGTTCTCGGATAGGTGACAAGCTTCTTCTCGTAAAGCTCCTGCACAATGCGGAGCGTTTCATCCGGACTGATCTTGAACCGTTTGGAGCATTCGTTCTGAAGTTCTGCAAGGTTAAACAGAAGTGGCGGATTCTTTTTCTCTTTTTTCTTTTCGATGGATACAATCCGGCAGGTAAGAGGGGATGTTCCCTCTTTCAAAACAGCTATCAGCTTTTTGGCCTCCTCTTTCTCTTTAAATCCATTCTCTTTGTAGAGCTTTGGAGACTCAAAATAAGCCGAACCTTTCACTGCACGCCACTCACCGGTAAAAGTATGTCCGTCTACATTTACCGATTCGATCACACGATAGAACGGCGTTTTAACAAATTCACGGATCTCCCGTTCCCGCCTTACGACCATTCCAAGGACACAGGTCATCACACGTCCGACAGATACAACCGTGTATTTATTCCCAAGATAATTTGAAATGCTGTTTCCATATTTGAGTGTCAGAAGTCTGGAAAAGTTGATTCCCATCAGATAATCTTCCTTCGCACGGAGATAAGCCGAAGCTGACAGATTATCGTATTCTGACAAATCCTTCGCCTCACGGATTCCTCTGAGGATCTCTTCCTCCGTCTGGGAATCGATCCACACACGCCGGCGTTCTTTCCCTTTTACGCCTGCCATCTGTTCCACCAGACGGTAAATGTATTCTCCTTCTCTTCCCGAGTCGGTACAGACATAAATCCGGTCTACGTCCTTCCTGGTCAGTATTCCTTTTACGATCTCAAACTGCTTCTTTACTCCCGGTATCACCTCATAGAGAAATTCCTGCGGAATGAATGGCAGTGTCTGCAAAGACCATCTCTTATACTTTTCATCATATACTTCCGGATAACTCATCGTGACAAGATGACCAACACACCAGGTTACGATCGCCTCATCTGATTCCAGATATCCGTCTTTTCTTTTCAAATTCAAATGCAGTGCCTTGGCAAATTCCTGTGCCACACTCGGCTTTTCTGCAATATATACCAATTTACCCATATAATAATTTTGTACTCCTGTATTTTCACGCTATAGCAACTCTCACAGCGTTTAAAAAGTGAAGCTGATACCAGCTCCACTTTTTTATCATATCATATTCAGAACATAAAACAAATTATTTTCTTCGAAAAATCTTCCGGATTTTATCAACGAAGCTTTGTTTTGTCCGTCCTTCCGGATGTCTGACGGTGATTGCTTCACGCATAAAATATTCCTGGGAATTGACTTTTGAAGTTCCTTTTTCTTTCATGTAGTATTTGCCGTCACTCTTTAATTCCCGCGCTTTTACATTGTCCGCAAGCATGATCTTCAGCATATGTGTCAGCTGTTTCCTGATAGTTTCATCGTAAACCGGACATGCCACTTCCACGCGTTTTTCCGTATTACGCGTCATCATATCTGCGGAACCGATATAGATTTTCTGATCCGCTCCGGTTCCAAAAAGGAAAATACGCGGATGCTCAAGATAACGTCCGACAATACTGGTCACACGGAGATTCTCTGTGTACCCTTTGACTCCCGGAAGAATACAGCAGATCCCACGGACGATCAGATCCACCTTCACCCCTGCATTCGATGCCTCGGAAACCTTCTGGATAAAATCTACATCCGTCACAGAATTCATCTTCATGATGATCCGTCCGTTCGTTCCCTTTTTGATCTCCTCGTCCATCAGTGAAAGCACCTTTGGTTTCAGACTGGTCGGTGAAACAATAATGTGCTGATAGCTTCCATTGAGATTGCCAATGGACATATTCTTGAAGAAGACGGCTGCATCCTCTCCGATTCCCTTATCCGCTGTGATCAGCGACACATCCGTATACATCGTCGCTGTCTTTTCATTGTAGTTTCCGGTTCCCACCTGCGTAATGTACTCGATATTGTTGCGGTTCCGGTAAGTGATCAGACAGATCTTGGAATGCACCTTATAACCTTCAAATCCATAAATCACACGGCATCCTGCTTCTTCCAGACGTTCGGACCAGTCAATATTGTTCTGTTCATCGAATCTGGCTCTCAGCTCGATCAAAACCGTAACCTCTTTGCCGTTCTCGGCCGCTGCACATAAGTACTCTACCAGCCGTGCCTTCTTTGCCAGACGGTAGATTGTGATCCTGATCGTAAGAACGGTCGGATCATAAGCCGCTTCCTTGATCATACGCAGAAACGGATCCATACTCTCATACGGATAAGAAAGAAGTATATCTTTTTTCTTTACCTGCGGAATCACTTTTCCATCCGTCAGATAGCGGGACGGCTGCGGAGTAAACGGTTCGTCGATCAGAGAACGTTTCAGCGATGCCGGAACCTTATCCATAATCGAAAAAATATAATCCAGCTTCATCGGCATCTTGGTCCGGTAGATCTGTGCCGGTGTGATCTTAAATTTGTCACAGAAATACTTTTCCAGTTCCTTATCCAGCGGCTCCGCTGTCTCCATGCGGACTACTGCCATTCTGCGGCGCTTGTGAAGGGTTTCCTGCATCAGCAGGCGGAAATCATCATTGATCTCCAGTGCCTCATCGTCCGGCGACACATCTGCATTCCTTGTCACGCAGATATAATTCTTGTTCGATACCTCGTATTTGTCGAACACCACATCCAGATATTCCATGATCACCTTTTCCATACGGATATAACGGATATCATGGCCCGGAAGATATAAAATATCTGACACAAACTGTGGAACCGGTACGATTCCAATCATGGAAGTTCCATTTTGCTTCAGACTTGCGATCACATACAGTTCCTTATTGAGCAGATGTGGGAATGGATGATTGGCATCCACGATCTGTGGAGACAGGATCGGTAGGATCTGGTCTTTGAAGTACTTTTTCACATACTTCTTTTCCTGCTGCTCCAGCTCTTTTATCGATAGTCCACAGACACCGTATGGATTCAGCAGCTTCTTGATCTCCGAGTAAGTCTTGTCCCGCTCTTTATACAATGGTGCTACAGCCGCAAAGATTGCATCCAGCTGCTCTTTCGGATTCATCCCCGAACGGCTGTCGATCGTGCTGTTATCCGTAAGCGACATATCATACAGGCTTCCTACGCGGATCATAAAAAATTCATCCAGGTTGCTTGTAAAAATGGATACAAACTTCATTCTTTCAAGAAGGGGTACTGAAGAATCCTTTGCTTCCTCCAGTACCCTCTGATTGAACTTCAGCCAGGACAGTTCTCTGTTCTGTGTATAGTTCTGCATTTCTTTTTTCATATTAGCCCACCTTCACTCTTCCTTTACACTGGTATAATTTCATTCTACCACTGAATCAGAAGAAAGAAAAGTTAACTTCTTTTAAACTTTCCTGCAAAAGCTATTTCTTTGTGATAAAGCCTTTTGCAGTCAGTGTCTCAGCACAGAGAACAGCTCCTCCTGCCGCACCGCGGACTGTATTGTGGGAAAGTCCGATAAATTTATAATCGTAAAGGGAATCTTCTCTGAGTCGTCCGATAGAAATTCCCATTCCGTTCTCATAATCTACATCCAGTTTCACCTGCGGACGGTTGTCTTCTGTCATATAGCGGATGAACTGCTTCGGTGCACTCGGAAGCTCTGCTTCCTGCGGGAAGCCTTTGAAACTTTCCAGTTTTTCGATCAGCTGCTCTTTGGTTGGTTTCTTTTCAAAATTGATAAATACGGCAGCGGTATGTCCGTTAAGAACCGGTACACGTACACACTGGCATGTGATCTTCGGAGAATCTGCTTTTACGATCTGTCCATTTTCAACTCTGCCAAGAACACGAAGCGGTTCCTGCTCGCTCTTTTCTTCTTCTCCACCAATGAATGGAATGATATTTTCTACCATTTCCGGCCAGTCTTTAAAGGTCTTTCCTGCACCTGAAATTGCCTGGTAGGTTGTAACAACCAGTTCTTTTGGTCCGAATTCTTTCCATGCTGCAAGGCAAGGCGCATAGCTCTGGATCGAACAGTTTGGTTTTACTGCGATAAATCCTCTTGTAGTTCCAAGACGCTTTTTCTGGTCTTCGATGACTGCAAAATGTTCTGGGTTTACTTCCGGGATTACCATCGGTACATCCGGTGTCCATCTGTGGGCACTGTTATTAGATACAACCGGTGTCTCTGTCTTTGCGTATGCTTCCTCGATCGCACGAATCTCATCTTTTGACATATCAACTGCACTGAATACAAAGTCAACTGTCTTTGCAACTTCTTCTACTTCGTTGACATTATGTACAACGATCTTCTTGACTGCTTCCGGCATCGGAGTGTCCATTTTCCAGCGGTCTCCGACTGCTTCTTCATATGTCTTCCCTGCGGAACGCGGGCTTGCAGCCAGTGTTACTACCTCAAACCACGGATGATTTTCCAGCAGAGAGATAAATCTCTGTCCTACCATTCCTGTTGCACCAAGAATACCTACTCTTAATTTCTGATCCATTTTTATGTCCTCATTTCCTGTTTTGTCTTTTTAATGCGCACATTTGTACGCGTGATTTGTATATCATAGCGCATTTTCCGACATTTTTCAACCCTGACAATTGAAAAACTATGTCTACTTATTAACGCTCATGTTACTGTTCCCAGTACCTGTGACCAGCAATGCTCATTTTCCTTATAACGATTAGCACTCTTCCAGATATGCTTCGTGAAGCGCGATCACCTTTTTCATAGCTTCCGGTCCAGGTGCACCGATCGTATTTCTCTTATTGACACAGGTCTCCATGCTGATCGCATCATAAATATCTTCTTCAAATACCGGAGAGATCTCCTTATATTCTTCCAGTGACATATCATCTAACGCAATCTTCTTATCGATGCAATAAAGTACCAGCTTTCCTACGATTCCATGTGCATCACGGAACGGTACCCCGTGATTTACCAGATAGTCAGCTGCATCTGTTGCGTTGGTAAATCCGTGTCTGCAGCTTTCCAGCATACGTTCTTTGTTGAACTTCATGGTTGCGAGCATTCCGGTAAATAAAGCCAGGCATCCTTTCACGGTATCGATGGCATCAAATACCAGCTCTTTGTCCTCCTGCATATCTTTATTGTAAGCAAGCGGAATTCCTTTCATTGTAGTCAGGATCGAAGACAGTGCACCGTATACACGTCCTGTCTTTCCACGAACAAGTTCCGCAATATCCGGATTCTTCTTCTGTGGCATGATACTGCTTCCGGTGCTGTAGCTGTCATCGATATCGACAAACTGGTATTCATTGGAATTCCAGATGATCACTTCTTCTGAGAAGCGGCTTAAATGCATCATAATCGTAGATAGAGCACTCATCAGCTCGATCAGATAATCACGGTCCGATACCGAATCCATACTGTTCAGTGTCGGTCCGTCAAATCCGAGAAGCTCTGCGGTGTATGCTCTGTCCAGATCATAAGTAGTTCCTGCAAGTGCTCCGGATCCAAGCGGACAGGTATTCATTCTTTTGTAAATATCTTTCAGACGCATATGGTCTCTTTTGAACATTTCAAAATAAGCGCCCATATGATGTGCCAGTGTGATCGGCTGCGCTTTCTGCAGATGGGTAAATCCAGGCATGATCGTCTCGGTGTTGTCCTTCATGATCGCAAGAAGTTCGCGGAGCATATCCACAACCAGTCCCTGCAGTGCGGTGATCTCACTTCTTGTATAAAGCTTCATATCCAGTGCAACCTGGTCATTACGGCTTCTTCCGGTATGCAGCTTCTTTCCTGCATCTCCGATCCGGTCGATCAGATTTGCCTCTACAAAACTGTGGATATCTTCGTATTCCTCTGTAATCTCAAGCTTTCTGCTCTCTACATCCCTGCGGATGCTTTCCAGTCCGTCCAGAATCTGCTGCTTCTCATCGTCTGTCAGGATCCCCTGCTTTGCAAGCATCATAACATGCGCCTTGCTGCCCTGGATATCCTGCTCATAAAATCGTTTATCAAATGAAATGGACGCATTGAAATTATAAACCAGTTTGTCGGTTTCTTTCGTAAAACGTCCTCCCCATAACTGTGCCATAGCTTTCCCTCTTTTCTTCAACGTAATTCTGTGCTTTAGTGTACCATAGAATGTCGGATTCTGTAAAGTTCCCCTCTTAACTTTTCACAGAACTTTCCTCTTCCTCCCGAAGTTTCTTTTCCCGTTCTCTCTGATTTTTGGAATAAATACAGCCACAATAGTCCTGGCGGTAAAGTCCGTAAATCTTTGACAGCTCGGTTGAACGCTTATATCCATTTCTCTTTTTAAAATCCGAAACCAGATAAGCCACTCCATATTCCCCGGCAAGCCGCTCACCAATCTCATTCAGCTTCTGTGCATTTTTCAGCGGACTGATGGAAAGGGTTGTGGTGAAATAATCATATCTGCCTTCTTTTGCAAATCTCGCAGCTTCCCGGAGTCTGAGCTCATAACACCTGAAGCACCGCTCTCCACCTTCCGGAATCATCTCCAGTCCCTTCGCCATCTCGTAAAATTTTTCACTGTCATAATTTCCCGCCTGAAAATGGATCGTATGTTTCGCCGGAAGCTCACGGATCAGCTTCTCCTGTTCGTGGATCCGTTTTTCAAATTCGGATTCCGGAAAAATATTCGGATTGTAATAAAAAACCGTAATTTCAAAATATTCCGACAGATATTCCAGCACATAACTGCTGCATGGTGCACAACAGCTGTGAAGGAACAGACGTGGAACCTTCTTTTCCGATACGATCAGTTCTATCTTTTTATCCAGTTCTTTCTGGTAATTCTTTTTCTGCATCTGTTCATCTCTCCTCATATTGCAGATTTGTTTCTTATTATAGTGCAGCTGTTCTCTTCGCACAATATCTTTTCTGCTCTGTTTTTCTTTTTCCGCTCCATTCCAGCCAGATGCACACACGCTTTTTTTTATTTCTCATAAACTGTAAGTAAAAGACTTATGATCGTTTCTGTATCTGGAGGATTATCATGCAATATGCACTGGAACTGAAAAACGTTCATTATGCTTACCATACACTGGAAGGAGAAACCTACGCCCTGAAAGACATCACCTTTTCGGTCCGCGAAGGGGAATTTATTGCTCTGGTCGGTCCCTCCGGGTGCGGAAAATCTACACTGCTCCACCTGATTGCGGGTCTTCTCACCCCGGAAAAAGGTCTCATCAAAATAAACGGCAGCTATCATCCGGACAATACTTCCGGCATCGGATATATGCTGCAAAAGGATGAACTTCTTGAGTGGCGTACCATCTATCAGAACGTTCTTCTCGGTCTCGAGATCCAGCATGCACTGACTGCCCGTTCCCGCGCACTGGCAAGAGCCCTTCTTACACAATACGGCCTGAATGCCTTTGCAAATGCAAAACCATCCGAACTTTCCGGAGGAATGCGCCAGAGAGCCGCGCTGATCCGCACGCTGGTCCTGAAGCCGGATATCATGCTTTTGGATGAACCCTTTTCTGCCTTGGATTATCAGACCCGGTTAAATGTCAGTGATGATATCGGGCAGATTATCAAAAAAGAGAAAAAAACAGCGATCCTCGTCACCCATGACCTTGCCGAAGCGGTCAGTCTTGCTGACCGGATCCTTGTTCTCACAAGCCGTCCGGCAACCATTGGGCAGACGGTCAATGTTTCCTTTTCTGATCCGGGACTTTCCCCGCTTGCCCGCCGCAATACCCCGGAATTTAAGACTTATTTCAATCTGATCTGGAAGGAGCTGAACCCGGATGAATGAACTTTCAAAAAACCAGCTGCATTACCTGAATATGCACCGCAGGCATAAACGGATCATTGTTGTTTCCAGAATCTCCATCTTGCTTGCCTTTCTCTTCCTTTGGGAATTTGCCGCAAATACAGGGCTAATCGACTCTTTCATTTTCAGCAGTCCTTCCCGGATTGCCCTGTGTTTTCTCGAAATGACCGGTGACGGCAGTATTTTCCGTCATATCGGAGTGACGCTTTACGAAACCCTAGTCAGTTTTATCCTGGTGATCTTCTTCAGCCTTTTTGTCACCGTCCTTCTCTGGCTCTTCCGGAAGCTTTCGGAAATCCTGGAACCTTATCTGGTGGTGCTGAACAGCCTGCCAAAATCTGCTCTTGCCCCGCTGCTCATCGTCTGGCTCGGTGCAAACCGCACAACGATCATTATAGCCGGAATGTCGGTTGCGATCTTCGGGAGCATCCTGAACCTCTATTCCGAATTTTCCGAAGTGGATCCGGATAAGATCATGCTCATCTACACCCTTCACGGAAACCGGCTCCATGCTCTCTCCAAGGTAGTGATCCCAAGCTGCATTCCGGCGATCATCAGCACCATGAAGGTCAATATCGGGCTCTGTCTGGTGGGCGTGATCATCGGAGAATTTATCGGCGGCAGGGAAGGACTTGGCTATATGATCATCTACGGCAGTCAGGTCTTCAAGCTCGACTGGCTGCTGATGAGCATCTGCATCCTCTGCGTGATCGCCATGCTGCTATACGCACTGATCGGACTGGTTGAAAAATGGTATCTGAGCCGGTGTAAGATTTCCGGATGATCTTACCCAAATCATAACGGAGCAGTACCCACCGGATTTCCTCCGTGGTACTGCTCCACTTTTCTGTTATGATTTTCCGGCTCCGTCCTTACAGATACTGCTGGATCTCCGCCTTATTATTCGTATAAGCAAGCGCATTTTCTCTGGAAATATAGCCCTGCTTTACCAGTCTTGACAGATCCATATTCAGGGTATGCATCGCTGCATTTCCACTCGTCTGCATGATACTTCCAATCTGATGTGTCTTTCCCTCTCTGACCAGATTCAGGATCGCATCCGTACCGATCAGAAGCTCCGTCGCTGCCACACGCGTCATACCGTCCTCGCACGGGATCAGGCACTGGCTGATAATCCCCTTTAAGGTCCCGGCAAGCTGGATACGCACCTGATTTTGTCCACTGGTCGGGCAGACATCAATAATACGTTCCACCGTCTGCGTCGCACCGGTCGTATGCAGTGTTGATAGCACCAGATGTCCCGTCTCTGCTGCAAGAAGTGCTGCCTGGATCGTCTCATAATCACGCATCTCTCCCACCAGGATCACATCCGGATCTTCACGGAGTGCACTGCGAAGTGCCGCTGCAAAGCTTTCCACATCTTCTCCTACCTCCCTCTGATGGATCAGAGACTTTTTATTCTCATAGACATACTCAACCGGATCTTCAATCGTAATAATATGGCGATCACTGACCTGGTTCATATGCTCGATCATTGCCGCAAGTGTGGTTGATTTTCCACTTCCGGTCGGACCTGTCACCAGGATCAGACCGCGCGGCTCTTCTGCCAGCTGATAAAGAAGCGTTGGCATCTTCAGTTCTTCCAGCGACGGAATATGCGCGTTCAGAAGACGGATCGTTGCCGCCACCTTCTTCTGCTGACGAAACACATTGACCCTCTGACGATGACCGTCTGAAGTACGGATCGCAAAATCCGCATCCTTGCCCGCATCAAACAGTTTTCTCTGACGCTCACTTAAAATGTCCGTCAGCATCTCTGCCATTTCTTCTGACGGTATCTGTGCCTCTGCCTGGATCAGGCGTCCGTTGACACGGTACCAGATCGGCATTCCTTCCGAAAGATGGATGTCCGAAGCCTTTTTTTCTCTTGCCTCACGGATGATCGTATCTATTTTTTCCTGACTGCTTCCAAGTTGTGACATTTCTTCTTTCCTCCATCTTCCCCGTTCTGCTAAAAAGCAGAATTGCTTTATTCGTAACTGATCTTGAGCAGTTCTTCCGGCGTTGTCTTCCCTTCCTTCACAAGAATCAGTCCACTTTCCTTCAGCGTCCGCATATGCTGCACTTCTCTTGCATATCGGTTGATCTCCTCGATCGTTGTATGATTGATGATCATCCTCCGGATATCATTGTTGATCGCAAGGACTTCATGAACTGCGATCCGACCTTTATATCCGGTGTTATTACACTTGGTACATCCGGTTCCCCTTGTAACCACACGCACATCCTCTCCAAGGAAAAGACGTTCCTGTTCGGTTGTCTCCATCTGTCTTGCACAGTGCGGACACACCTTTCTAACCAGTCTCTGCGCCACAAGTCCGACAAGAGAATTGGCAACCAGATATGTCTCCACGCCCATGTCTTCCAGACGGACAATACTGGATACCGCATCATTGGTATGAAGGGTACTTAAAACCATATGTCCTGTGATCGCAGCCCGGACCGATGTTCCGGCAGTCTCACCGTCACGAGTCTCCCCGACCATGATGATATCTGGATCCTGACGCATCAGGGCACGCAGTCCCACATCAAAGGTCAGACCGGCAACCGGATTAACCTGCGTCTGGTTGATATCCGGCAGGTTCTTTTCCACCGGATCCTCAATCGTGGAAATATTGACATGTCTTCCGGACAGATAATCCAGCACCATATAAAGTGTCGTTGATTTTCCACTTCCGGTCGGTCCCGTAATATAAATAATTCCATTCGGATAATTCAGCATCGGCAAAAACTGATTATAACTGAAATCATCCATTCCAAAATGATCCGCATGCTCCAGATGTCCGGTCGCTGCCATGATACGAAGAACCGCTTTTTCCCCAAACACTGTCGGCAAAACAGAAACACGGATATTGACAAAACTGTCATTGATCTTGACACGGAAATGTCCGTCCTGTGGGATTCTCTTCTCTGCGATATCCAGATTGGACAGGATCTTGATACGGGCGATCAATGGTGCATGGATATTTCTCTGGATCGTAACATATTCCATGATCACACCATCGATACGCATACGGACTTTTGTCTCTTTTTCAAATGGCTCAATATGAATATCACTCGCCTCGGTTTTGATCGCACGCTCGATCAGCGAGTTTAAAAGCCGGATGATCGGTGCCTCATCATCGGAATCATCCAGGTCTTCGATCTCCAGTTCCTCCGTTGTCGCAAATCCCACATTCGCCTGCTCTGCCGCATTCCGCGCATTGACTTCCGCATAATAGTAGGAAATCGCCTTGCGCAGCGGTACTTCCTCACTCAAATAGATCTCCAGCTGACATCCGGTCTGCTGCTTGACTTCTTCCAGTGCGAAATAATTTAGTGGATCATTAGTGACAAGTCCCAGTACTTTTCCTTTCAGACTGACCGGAAGGAAAAGATTTTTTTCCGCAAGCTCTCTCGAAATCATCCCTACTGCCTGCAGATCGACCTGGATCTGTGATACTTCTACAATTTCCAGGTTCAGTCTGTTCGCCAGTGCTTCAAGTACCTGATTTTCCGTGACAAATCCCAGTTCCATCAGAATCTGTCCAACTCGCATCTCTCTATGTTCTTTCTGATAGGCAAGTGCCTGTGACATCTGCTCTCCGGTCACATAACCCTTTTCTTCCAGGATTTCTCCGATTCTCAGATTCTTTTTCACGTTCGCTTACTCTCCTTTAGTATTACTAAGTTCTCCACAGGTGTATACAGCCAGTACACAATTACAATTCATCTGCTCTGTCTTCTGCAGGCTGCTGTCCACATAAGTGCCGGACTGCATATCAAAAGAACGCACCTGGATTCCCGGATAGTTCTTCGCAATATCATCCAGAAGTTCCCGGATCTGCGCTTCCTGCCCCTGCAGGGTGATCGTAACCGTCGTCGTATTCACATACTGAACATACGGAAGTGTACTCTGCGACTCTTCTGCAGAAGAATCTTCTGCAGAATCATCTGAAGCTTCAGAAAACTGATATGCCGCCGGAACACCTGCCACCGGATCTTCAATATTCAAATACACCGGAAACAGATCATGTTTCAGTGCAAGCCCTGTAATCAGGGAATCGACCTCCCGGTTTTCCATCAGGTCATAAAAACCTTCCTGTGCTTTTTTCAGATTTTCTTTCTGCGTCACGATTTTCTTCTCTGTCGACGCCTTACTGCTGATCGTATACTGCATTTCCTGCTTCTCGATCGTCAGGTCGTCTTTTTTTGCCACCAGATCCTGATGTTTTTCCATTCCCGGAAAGATCAGAAAACGCGCCATGAAAAAGAGGATCAATACACAGGCAAGCACCTTTAAAAGTACCACGTCACCTGGTTTTAATTCCATATCGATTTTCACTGATCCTCACCTCCTGTCTCTGCTCCCTTTAATACACAGGAAAGCATCAGCGAATATTCTCCGTCATCGTAAGAATATCCACTGTAATTTACCGTTGAAAACAGCCCTGTCTCGGAAAGTTTTCTTACATACGCCGGAATATCAATGACCGCCGAGCTGACCGCATTAAACGTAAGCTCTCCCGTCTCGGAATCCATCGTCTTAATCTGGACTGTCATGGCACTTCCACCCACATCCACGATCTTCGCGATCATCTCCGCATCCAGATCCGGATAGGTTGCCAGATTGGATTTCATCTGTTCGACCTGATTCTGTGTGAAATCCAGCCGGTCGCTCTCTTCCCGGACCGCATTTGCTTCCTGATATTCGCTCTGAATCTGTGGATCGTTGATCCAGTCTTCAATTTTCTCGATGTTGTGAGATTCTGCATAATTCCAGATCGTCACTGCGATCACTGCCACAAGGCATATACCAAACGTAATCGCCGGAAACATCAGATGCTTTGCAAGACTTTCTTTTTTCAGGACACCATCCGTGCCCTCTCCTTTCCAGACTTTGTTTAAATTGATCTCTTTTTGCCTGGTACTGACCATGGCACCAATGCAGATCAGCCAGTCATCCACTTTTTCTGAAGGGTCAAAATCAAATTCTGCCTCTAACGGCTCTACTTCCAGATTCATCGCATGGATTCCGTCCTCACTGACTTCAAAATCATCCGTACTGCATCCGGCGTAAAATACTTTTGTGAGCGGCACATCAGATTTTGTGGTGGAATAGAACTGCAGAATACCTGAAATATTCCGCACGATCTCCGTACCAAAATCCAGAGTTCCTCTCTCACTGAAGATACGGCTTCTCGTAGAATACATATACTGACCTTCCCGGAACAGAATGCTCGTCACACTTCCTTCTTCAAACAGGAGAACGATCTCAGTATCATTCTGGTAGGATTTCAACTGTCCTAATGTATTCAGATAACACTCCATCGGAACAGAAATCCACTGAGCCGAAATCCCGACCGCTTTTGTCAGCTCACGGATCTTTTTCAGGACATCCTCTTCCGCGCCTCCGCAGCACAGACAGATTCCTTTCTTTCTGTCTGCTTTGATCACCGCATAATCCTGTACCCAGTCACTGCCATTTTCCGCCATGACATTCTCCGCCAGCCTGGTAAGCTGTCTTCCCCTGGCATAAGGGATCTGCGTTACTCTGGCAGATGAGTAGGATGCCGGAAGCACCAGTCTCACCTGGGATGGGTTGTGTTTCTTTTTATATTTATCCAATGCCTCTTTCCACTGTTCAAAAGGATCCCCAAATACATCGATCGGTATCCGTTCTACCTTCTGGATCTTTGGTGATTTGCCTGCCTTTCCTTCAGCAGCAAGAATACATTCATCCTGCAAAACGATGACGGTATCGCTCATCTTGTTCCTCCTTTGTATCTAAACTCCGCTTCCTGTAATCACCTGCTATGCATTCTCAATTGCTGCATAAGACTGATAGATTGGAAGCATGACTGCAATCATAATAAATCCGACGATCAGCGCCATGAAAATGATCAGGATCGGTTCCAGTAATGTAACCATTTGCTTTGTCGCCTGCTCTGCCTCTTCTTCCATGGACACGGCAATTGAATCCAACATCACATCCAGCCGTCCACTTTCCTCACCGACCAGGATCGTACTGGCAAGTTTTTTCATCAGTCCATCCACCTGCCTGAGTGCCCGTGAAAGCGGCACACCACTCCGGACCTCGGTCACAACTTCTTCAAACTGTTCCTCGATATAGACATTGCCGATCGTTTTCCCGGCAACACTGATCGCAAGTGCAATCGGCATACCACTGGAATACAGACTGCTTAAAGTACGGGCAAAACGTGCCGTATAGACAACTTTGAAAAGTTTTCCAAATATTGGAAGATGAACCTTCCGGTAATCGATCTGGTGTCGGACTGCCGGGATTCCCATAATAATCCGGACCAGTGCATAAACAATCACTACGATCAGGATCGCAAGATACCATTTCTTTGTCAGAAAATCCGAAGCTGCGATCAGAACAGTCGTCACCCACGGAAGGCTGTCCATCTGATCAAACAAAGACTGGAACTGTGGCAGAATAAAGGTAACGATCAAAATTGCAATCGCCACACACAGCACCAGAAGAATGCAAGGATAAGTCATTGCAGAACGGACCTGCTGTGTCAGCTTATAATCTTTCTCATACTGCACGGCAAGACGGTCTGTTACCTGATCAAGATTTCCGCTTCCCTCTCCTGACCGGAGCATTCCGATCATCAGATCCGGGAAGCATTGTTTGGACTCCATCGCCTCTGAAAGAGGAACCCCTTTTCTTAGATCCAGAAGTACATCTTTGTAGATCTCCTTTTCTTTTGGATCCAGTCCTTCCTGATCCGCCAGAATATCCATAGCACGCACAAGGCTGACACCAGATGCCAGAAGCGTAGAAAGCTCCCGGCAAAATGCTGCCAGCTGTTTTGCCTTTAATTTCTTATATTCTTTTCCTTTTGTCAGGTTCTTCGATTCTACCAGAAACAGTTCCTGTTCCCGAAGCTGTTGGATCAGTGCCGCCTCTGAAGTCGCCTCTGTCGTTCCTCTGTAGGTTTTTCCGCCCATGTCTTTTGCGACATATCGAAATTTCGCCATCCTCCATAAATCCTCTCTTCTATCTAACATCAAACCCTGTCATTTTCACATGATGGATCTTCTATTTCACTTCTTTGCAGTTTCTCTACAGAAAATGCAGATACCACGCTGCAATCTGATCGCCCCAGAAAACGGCTGCTGCAAGTGCCAGTGCAAGAAATGGTCCAAATGCAAACTGGTCTTTCTTCTCAAGCTTCTTTCCGGCAAGCATCACCGCCGCGTAACCGCCTCCGGTTACAATTCCGATAAACATCGCACACACGATAGATGCCGTACCAAGAAGCAGTCCGCTTGCTGCCATCAGTTTGATATCTCCGCCTCCGAATGCTCCCGGGATCACCAGTGCCAGGATCAGCATCGGTACGGAAATGATCAGAGCACCGATCAATCTTGTCACAATTCCCCGCTCCGGATAAAGCAGGAAATCAAAAACTGCAAGTATCAAAATCATAATATGAAATCTATCATAAATCATCTGTGTATCCCAGTCAATCAGGGCTACCACAAGTAATATTCCTAAATATGCAAAAATCACTGCGCCTCTTGGCGATATTACGCCTGATCTGCCACAGCCATATCTGGTCACGCAGCCGATAAAAGCTGCTCCACCTGCAAGTTCTGTCCAAAAACACCTTAAGGGGATCCGCTCCCCACATCCTCTGCACTTTCCGCCCAGACACAGAAAGCTCACACACGGGATCAGTTCCCATACAGTCAGTTCTCTGCCACAGCTTGTACAGTGGCTTCTCCCGCGTACTACATTTTCCCCACGGGGTAACCGGTCGATCACGACCGTTAAAAAGCTAAAGATACAGGCTCCAAAAAAGAACCGTATCGTCCATAAAATTCCTTCTAAAACTACTAACATCTCAATCTCCGGTATCGATCATGGTTTCCTCATGATACACCTTATATGGTGAAGGATCGTCTGCCTGATACCAGACAGTATATTCTCCTTCTTGATAAATGAACCGAAGGACTTGATAACCGGTCTCATCGGTCTGTAATACCCAGAAATCTCCGGGTGCTTTACTGAGTTTAATGATTTCATCATATAAACCATCGGCGACGCCTCCTTTATGGGAAGCGTCACCGAATGGTCCATTACTGCCGTACGCCTCAGTCCCGATTACCTGAAATGCTACCCGCACCGATTTTGCATTTCCCAAAGCCACCTGGGAGTCTGCCCGGTAAATCAACCGGAGCACCCCAGGTATAATGAGGACGATCGTAAGCAGAAGAATAAGTAAAACGTTAAGTGCCGACCTTATCCAACGGTATTTAGTTTTGGGTGGTTGGGCTTTGTTGGGGGTTGGCATGAGTATTTACCTTTCTTATTTATTTGTACCGCTTGCTGTTCCTACACTATATTTTTCTTCGGTTGCAGCCGGTTCAGCCTTATATACACATTGTTGTGTACCTTTTACGTATGTTGCTGTAGTAATTTTACCACTTTTATCAACTTGAACATCTTTAAAAGTTGCTGCTGTAACAGAAATTTCTGCTAATTCTTTAATATCCCCTGTTCCTAATGTAAGTGCTGATCCATTGATTCCCGTATTATTGCCAATAGTAACAGCAGCTGTTAATTCAACACCAGTATTTAATTTTGCATACTGTTCATCTGTTAAAGTCTGAGCCGCCATTACTAACTGACGAGTTTCTGCTGTAATCTGTTTCTCTTTTGCCTTGTTAATATATCCAGTCAGTGCCGGGATCAGCAGAGCTGCCAGGATTGCAAGAATTACCAGTACAACGATAAGTTCTACCAGTGTGAAACCTTTTTTCTTGTTCTCTTTCAATTTCTTAAACATGTTTCTTCACTCCTCTTAAAGTATCTTTTGTTTCTATATAAACGCCTCGGTGCATGCGCTCATATCATATAAATATAAACTTTCTCAATCTGAACCTGTCTCCGCCTTCGCCGTAATCTCCTCACAGCAAAGCACACTGTGCTTAAACTCCAGGATCTCTGAATCCGTAGCAACAAGTTTCGTCAGCTCTTTGTCACTGTACAGATTCACGGTCGCGCTGATCCAGTCTACCTGATCACCACTTTGGGTTCCTTCTGGAAAAGAATAAATCACTTCCAGATAATTGTTCATATAAAACCCTTTTCCAAATACCGTGGCAACTGCACGTGCCACCGGAACTCCATCTTTCAGATAGATATAACTGTTCTTTGAGCTATTGCGGAAATAATATCTGGTCAGTAACTGCCCACTGTCCACAGCCGACGCCTGACCGGTTCGATTGTTTTGAATATACAGGTCAGTATCCTCGCATCCGTTTGTAGAAACAAGGACGACATAACCCTCTTCATTTATAAATTCTACCGTATTTCCGTGCAAATTTCCAGTACTTTCTGTAATGTTTTCTGTAATGTTTTCGCTTTTTTCTGCTGAAACTGCCGGAATATCATAGATTTTCACATACCCACTCGCATTTTGAGTAATTGTTCTCAATTCCGTCATTGCGGTATCCAGTATAGACTGTGCATACTGCGTCCTCTGCACCCGGACAAAAATGCGGGATGCCGCACTTAAAGCGGATGCTGCCATCGCCAGCATAATACTGATCAGAAGCAGACATACCATAGTCTCAACCAGCGTCGTTCCTTCTTTTTTTTGAAGCAGGCTTCTCAGTCGTTTCATGATCAGTCTCCTCCTTCGGCATCTGTCTGTCCGGACTCTGATGAAGCTGCCACCGGTCCATAAAGATAAAAGGTTGTATTCTGCTGCCGCTTCTCGGCATCTGTATAGGTAATCTGTTTGCTATCCAGAGTTGCATCTACGGAAAATACTACATTTCCAATCTGTGTCAGGCCAGAATCCGCCGCACGGAACCGGATCGTCTTCTGGCTTCCCGTTACCGTTTCTTCCGAAGACTGCAGTCCCTCAAGGACAGCCGCATTATCTGCACGGATTTCTTTATTCTTTTTCAATGCCGAATTGCTGTAGGAAATGGCTCCCTCCAGCACTCCGAACATGATCAGGAAAATAAACATACTCGCCATAACTTCTACCAGGGTTTCTCCGGCTTTCGCTTTTATTCTTTTAATTCTGTGCATCGCCATCGCCTCCTGTTATCGTAATCTCTCCCGTGTCTTCCACAAATTTCCGTGAAAGCGGTTCACTGGTCTGGTATGTATATTCGATTTTGCCACCATCTGAAAAATCGCACTCGTTTCCGACCGTACTTCCGACCCTCCAGACGCCCCCTCCAGTCTCAACTGGTACCCATATGATATTCTGTCCCTTATAGGTAAACTTCACATCATAAGTCTCTTCTCTTGTATATTCTGCGGTATAAGTATAAGATGCATCTTCATAATAAGCTGTCACTCCGACCATCAGCACATACTGTCTGACAACTGTATTCTGCCGTGCCTCGATCTCTGCCGTATAATCGGTTGCCGTACTGACATTAATTTCTCCATTTTTCAGATCCCCTGCTGAACTTCCAACTTTCTCTTTCGCAAGGGAAATGCAGAGATTTCCATACCCTTCACCAATCTGTCCTGCTGACAGATCATCCGTACTCGTTCCATCTGTAACAAATTTGTATTTCGTCGCCTCTGCACTGGACGCTGTTTCATCGTTATAGATCGCGTACTGGGAATTTTCCAAAAAGCTGTTTGCAAAGGTATAGAAATTCGTACCCGATGAGGTATTTCCGGCTTTTAGTTCTTTATCCAGTACTTTTGCGTAGCTCTTTGCCAGCTGGTAGCAGCGTTCCTCCTTCAGGCGCATATTCGACTGCGCCGTCATGAGTCCCGCCGTATACAGGATGGCAGCCGCAAAAGCGATAAAGAACGCGGATACACAAAGCACCACTGCCATGGATACACCTTTTTTTTCATTTGCTTTCAGCTGCTGCCAGCCTGTATGTTTCATAGCTTCCTCCATATTTACCGACTCCATTTGATCTCAGTTTCCTTTGATGCCACATAAGCATCACTTCCGTTGCCACTTCCAGCGTCTTCTGCTTTTACATTTGCAAGTACATCTGCTTTAAACATTGCCGTTTCTGTCACGATAAAATTACCATGTTCCACAGAAACTTCATTCGTATCTTTCACAGATTCCAGATCCGGAAGTTTCAAAGTGTAACGGAAGCCGCCTTTTCCGTCTGGCTCGGCGATAATCACCGGTTTCAGCGTAATCGTGTAATAATTATAAGCTCCACTGTCTGAAACATAATTTGACTCAATCGTCACATTGTATACTTCCGGTTCAAAAGTATGGATTTTTTCCTCATCTGGTACACCTTCCTGTGAATCATCTTCTTTTTCCTTCACATTCTCCCAGATCCATTTCCATTCTTCCTCAGAAGTCTCTGTCTTCTCTTTTATCTTGCGGTATACATACTGCTGAAGTTCTACTTTCTTCTGTTCTTCTCCATCCACCGTTTCTGTCGTTTCGATAACCCGGAGTTTTCCTTCCAGCTTATTATCCTGTCCGGCTTCTGTCTCTGTCAGTTTTCCTTTCAGATTGATCGAATAGACTTCTGCACAGTCGATACTGCTCCATTTCAGCACCGTACGATCTGCATTCCACTGTTCTTCATGGGAAGGCACTTCAGGCGTATCGGTTACTTTTACCTTCTCTTCTTCTTCCACGGTATCTGCTTCTACTTCCGGTGCTGTCAGTTTTGCATACGGAAGCTGTACCGTTCCGACTTTCACCCACCGTGAGCTGACACTGCTGTTACCGGAAGAAATTCTGGTGTAGTACGCGATCCATTTACCGGCATAGCGAATTGAGAAATTATTCATAAAGTGGTAATAATCCTGTGCATTTTCCATGTTCATCTGAACCGGAACAAAATTATCCTCATAAGTCTGCGGATAAATCTTTATCATACGATTCCCCGGATTCTCTACGGTAGAAGCTTCTGCATCCTCCTTGGAATTATAAACATAGGCTTTCAGAAGGTATGCGCTTCCTCCAGGTGGAATGCTTTCTTTCGATGCGGCAATGTTGATTCTCAGACCTTCTGCCGTTCCATTTTTAAAATCTTCCGCATCTACCGGCTTCTCCTTATCATGTGTCCAGCTGACTTTCCATCCATCCAGTACCGGAGCTGCAAGTCTGCTCGGAATTTCCAGTTCATAGGTCACACCCGGAGCACTGTCTACATAGACATTCTTATCACTCGTTTTGGCTACCAAATAGACAACGATTCGTTTGCCCGCATAAGCTTCCAGATTGATCGTCTTTGAATAGCTGCCATCTTTTGCTTCACGCTTCGAGATCACATCTCCCATGGCTGTTTCTTTTCCGGGCTCGCCAGAATTGCTGTACTCGCGAACATAGATCTGGTATCCCATACAATAAGTCTCATCTGAGATTTTTGCCCAGCTGACATTGTAATTCAGTTCATTTTCATCCACATTCACTACCGATGGCTGTCCCGGCTTTTCCAGACGCTGTGATACATTGTAGATCGCTGTGGAAGAAAGTCCGATCTGACTTTTTGATGCATCTCCGATACGGGTTACTTTCAGACGGATCTGGGTGTAATTCCAGTCATCTCCGTCTGCGGTAAAGCTTCGCCCGCTCTCTTTATATGCGCTTGTATCAATCGTAACTTCCTTGCCATCTGCATCAATACCGGTCATCTCGATCTTATACTTCGGATCGGATGTCGCAGCTAGATTCTTGTCCCACGAGAAGGTGTACTGCATCCGGTTCTCATCATCATAGGTCGGTTCCAGGTTGGATCCGTCTTTCTGATCAAGTACCGGGGCTGCAAGCCAGGTGAACAGTCTGCCCGAAGTATAGTTATAATCATTAAAATATCCTCTGTTATACTTCAAAACCGTACTGAAACTATACTTCCATTCACATTTTTCTGTTCCGTCGGTCTGCTCCTCAACATCAGCCAGCTCAATTATATTTGCAGCATTTTCTGTATCTACATCATAATATGTGTAGACCGGTCCAAGACCAGACTGTGAATACCAGAGACGAATCTTCAGGTTCGATGCATCCCGCAGATAATCTGGAAGATTTGCAAATGTCGCTACTGCATTTCCTTTGGATACTGACATCATATCGGTTTTTGCAAACACAACATTCTGTTTTTCTGAAGTTCCGCTCTTCCATGTTCCAATCAGTTCTGCACGATAAATGGTAGGTGTTTCTACAATGTTTGTATTTGCTCCCTCAAGTGTGACGTTAATCTTCAGATCATCCAGACTGCTTCCGCTGATCGATGTCGTTGCCTTCACCCGGTCATTGCTGTTATAAGTTCCCACTTTAATTTGTGGCTGATAATTCGGAAGATATACCGGCACAGAAGTAAGTATTGATGACTGATAACCATCTCCTGTTGCCTGTGCATTAATCTGATACCATTTTTCATCATAAGCAATGTAAAGCCTTCCTGTCGGATTTTTCGCATTCAGAGTCAATGATTCATATCGTCCAAACAGACTGATTTTCACCTGCCATCCCGGATACTTCTTGTTATAAACATCCAGATTATTTAAACTATAACGATAGGTATACTGACCCGATTCCGTTCCTGTTTCGATCAGTTCTACTTTCACATCTGGCTCAGGCAATATTCCTTCTCCCTGTGTTACTTCTGCATTTATTGCTTCTGACTCTTCTATATCGTCATACATACTCTTTGAGCGAACTGTGATCTTTAATACTCCGGACATTCCTGCCGGAATATCAAAACTCTCTTTCTCTGTATACATCACATGTTCTTCTGTCACGCCCTGATCATCTGCAATTGATACAACATAAGCAAATGGATCACATTTTTCCTGTGTTAAAGAATCTTCAAGATCTTTTGGTATAACAACCATCGTAATCTGTCCATCCGCAACTGTTGCTTTTGCTGCAGCTGGCGCCAGAATCTTTTCACTTCCGGAATCTGAAACAATTCCTTCGATACGGCGATAACTGGTTCGAGTATCTTCTATCAGTACATTATCTGGATTGGTAATATAGGATCCATATAACTTATCCCATGCTGGTACCTCACCTTTTTCCAAATAGAACAACACTTCTCCTATTACGTTATTGTTATATTTTATATAACGTCCATCCAATCTACACGATGCTCCGTCCACCGTTTGCTGTGCATAAATATACGCTGCAAAATACTGCTCATTATCCATATCATACAGGAAGAAATAATCACAGGTATAGGTACTAAATTTTTTATTATCCCCTCTTCCATATGACTTCAACCCGCCTGCATCCAAACCGTTTTTTGCTTTTCCACTTCCTGTTTTGCTTCTGGAAATCCGGACATTGGTAAATGCCCATGGAGTACTCTCCTTTGATCCATCCAAATAAAAATTATTTTTCCGATTTTCTGCCGACATCATTTCCGGTCTTCCATTTTTTGTATAATCACTTGCTGCCGAATAAACCGGATAATTTGTTTTATTATAATTGCTGTCACCTAAGTTCAATGAATAACATTCTTTTACAATCGTGTTTTCCGACCATGAAGCACCTGCTTTATCGCTTTCACCATACCGGTCTCCAAAAATGCCACTCGCAAAATTATCACCATTTAACTTATTACCAAAATTCCGGCATCTCTCAATCCGGATAACAACATTCTGTGTTGATGTCTGTATTGCATATCCATCTGCTTTATCACACGACAGGAAACCAAAAATTCCAGATGCCATGGATGAAGAGTAAATCTGTACTCCTGCCTCATTCACACAATCTAATATCTGTACAGTAAAACTCTGTCCCCGACTGATATTTCCAGTTCGATAGGTTGTAATATTTCCAAGGATTCCGGCACTGTCATTTGCTCCGCTTCCAGATGTACCATTCTGTCTGTAAATACTTCCATAATTGTTACAGCTTACAATATTATAAGTATCTTTTTCATATGGATGATAGAGCTGTGCAACAATACCACTGGACGCACCAATCCATCCGGCACTGTATGTAGTCTGCAAGTTACCATAATTTCTGCATTTTTCAATGGTTCCGCCAGTTCCTGTCCACTGTCCCATAATTCCGCCGGAATAATGAGTATTATAGCAATAAATCGTTCCGTAATTGATACAGTTTTTGATATTCCAGTCACTTGAAGTTGAATTGTTCTGATTTCCGATAATTCCACCGGCAAATCGGTTGGTAATTCCGGTCGACAGCTCACGTCCGACAAACGCTCCATTGATCAAGTAAGTCGAATCATTTTCAGACTCATTCATTCCGATAATTCCACCGGTACCTACACTGAGTGCCTGTGATTTATTCAGTATAAACCAGTTACCTGACACACACTTATTAACCGAACCGGTTGTCCCGTTAAAGGCAGTAATACCTCCCAGATTTCCGTTTGCATTCATATACATCAACATCTTTCCAGATGTAATATTTGTATTGTCTGAATACTTTTTGCCACCAGACCAGCTGCTATAATTGACATATTTGTTTCCATCTTCGCGCAGTCCGGATTTACGTGCTCTCTGGTTCATTTTATCAAGCGTATCTTCCTGTATATCATCTAATATGATATCCGAGGTTTCACCACTTCCGGACATTTCGATTGCACCCTTATTAAATCCGGTCACACCACCAAGCATACCTGCTTCTGCAGACAGACTGCTGGATGTATTATCCTCAAGCATACAGCCATCAATAGAACCATCTGTCTCATTTTTTCCGGCAATTCCGCCGACATGGCTGGACAGTGCTTCTTTTTGTTCTGCTGTGCTTGAACTTGTCGCACTATAGACTCCCTGAATATTCATTTTGATATAAGGAACCTTATCGTCTTTCAGCAGCACATAATTGATTCCGGCAATTCCGCCATAACAGTTTCCGGCTTCACTGCTTGCTTCTGTCATTTCTCCGGAATAAGCACAGCTTATGACGGAAATACCATCTATTCCATTCTGCAAAATCGTGGCATTACCATTACTTCCAACAATTCCACCAAGATACTTATATCCACTGAAATCATTAAAATTCACACCTTCTGCCACAACCTTTACCACCGTCCCCTGGTTCATGCCGACAGCGCCTCCGACAACCAGCGCAGTCTGCTGTACATTGATTTCCGGCATGGTCGTAATCTTTGTCACACTTCCTGTCGCCTGGGAATCTCCTACGGTTCCGTTATTTAATCCGGTAATTCCTCCGATAATGACCGCACTTCCCTTAAGGACCACGTTTTCTTTCGGTGCACTTCCCAGTATCGTTCCGTTATTCACTGCACAGATTGCTCCTGCGTCCATGACGCCCAGACTGTAAATCTCTGCCTTTGTCGTTTTTGTTCCCTGAACGTTGCAGTTCTCAATAATTCCATCCGCTTCATTTTGTGCCGCGATTCCTCCGGCATATCCGGAACTGCTGCTCACACTTCCGTAATCTTTACTGTTCGAAATCTTTGCCACATTAACTGCCGTAATTCCTCCCGCATATCCGGAATCCGCAGTTACTTTTCCTGCCCGGTTGATTGTATTGGTCACATTTCCACTGGTTGTACCGACAATTCCTCCAACCATTCCGTGGGTTGCCCGTACCTGACTCGCCTTGCATACCAGATACTGTGTTCCAGACTGGCCAAGAGAATCCTGTCCCAGATAGTTTCCAACAATTCCACCGACATTTTCATAACCGGTGATCCTCGCTCCGCTTCCGACAGCTACAATTTCTCCGTTTGTTCCGCCATCTCCGGTAACACTCAGAGTTCCTGTTTTTTCATTAATACCAATAATACCGCCCACATTCGTTCCGTGACTGCTCATAATGCTGCGGCTGATATTCTCGTCTTCAGCAACCTGGATCGTACCGCTGTTTCTACCTGCGATTCCACCAACATTATCACTGGCAGCAGAAATATTTGCATAGCTGGTGTTCTCTCTTATCACACCTTTGGTCAGATTCCAGCCGACGATTCCACCCAGATTCTGATTACCGGAAATGGTCTTTCCTGACATGGTACTGCATTTTTCAATGGTTCCTGCTGTGTAGTTTCTTGTTCCATCTGTAAATGTCGTATCGCTTCCGATATTCAGTCCGGCAATTCCACCGACATAACTAAGCGCTGCATTTCCAAAATGCTCACTGAGAGTACACTGGTAAATGAGCCCCGCATTCAGTCCGACCACTCCGCCGATTCCTGTGAAACCGGATAAACTTCCCTTGTTGGTACAGTTGTCGATGATCTGATTTTTAAGATTGACTCCGACAATTCCACCTGCCAGGTGCAGCTCCAGATTTTCCGCCTCATCTGGCAGATCGATGCCCGCTCCAATCTCATTTTTTGCAAATGTCCCCAATTTCACCGTTCCGACCGCTTCACCAAACGCAGCAGATGTCAGAGAAATATTTCCCGAATTGGTACATTCTTTCACTACAATCCTGCTGTTCTTTTCACTGTATCCAAGAATCCCTCCTGTATACAGACTGGCAGTGATCGGAAGATTATTCGTCGTTGTGACCGTAATCCTTGTCATATTGGTATTGGTATATCCACTCGCATATACCGGGATATTATCCGCACTCAGTTCCGGCAGCAGTTTATCTGCATTTTCCCGCAACTCTCCTTCTGTTGTAGAATAGGTGCTGATATATCCAACCACACCACCACAGAATGCTTTTCCTTTGATCGTACCAAGGATGTTATCTGTATGGATTCCATCCATCACAAGATCGTTATTTGTATTTATCAGATTCGCTCCAATACATCCGCCGACAAAAAGCTGACCTTCCACGCTTCGTGGACGGATCTTTAAGTCTGATTCCGTCACAGACGCAGATGCATTTAATCCAAACGCACCACCTGCACATTTTCCAAATGCATAGATACGTCCACCGATCAGGGTGTAGTTGACACTGATCCTGGCATTCACATCATTGAATCCAACTACGCCACCGACATAATCTTCTCCAACCACGATACTGGAAACAGATTTGACCGTAATATTCTGGCTTTCTTCGGAAAACAGAATATTACCATCATTATATCCTGCAATTCCACCTGCATAATCCGCTTTTGCTTCCCAGTTATTTACAATCGTATTGTAAATAGAATTATCATAATCGGATAAGTAGCTTGCGCAGTTTGAGATCGTAGCTCCGTTGGCATTATATCCGACAATTCCACCAATGTATTTTTCATAACCAGCCGTCACACCATTATTGATACAATCTGTAAGTTCGACTGAACCTGCATTTTCACCAACGATTCCACCAACATAACTGTTACCAATCACATAGTTTCCATTTGTCGTGACAGAAACTCCTCCATGTGCCCGGATTGCCTGACTAATACCGCCAAGACCACCGGCAATACCACCGACATATTTTGATCCAAGCACATATCCACCGCTCTTTGTTGAACAGTTGGCAAGCAGGGAAACATTTCCATATCCGATGATACCACCAACATATTCTCCACGGAGTAATTCATCCTTTTTCGTCTGATCATACACATACCCGGTCTGTCCAGCTGCACTTGAAGCTCCATAAAGAAGCGTATTCTCACCATATCCGACAACTCCGCCGAAATATTTTCCTTTTTCATAATCGTCTGCAACGGAAGAAACGTTGCAAAGTACAAGTCCGTCATTGCTACAGTCTGTCAGATCCGACATTTCTCTTAGCACATCATCCCGATAGTTCGTAGCCTCTAATGTACCAGTTACCTTTCCTGCAATTCCACCTGTACAGTAATTGCCGTTGATGTTCGCATGGTTTTCGCATTCCGCAATTTTGGCACCATTCTTTTCGGTTGGCAGGCTTGCATATCCCACGATACCACCGATTCCTCTTTTTGTACTTTGGGGATCAGTATCCGGGATCTTGACATTCATAGTCCCCGACATAGAAAGCTTTGTTGCCTGCCCTACTGCTACCGTAGTGCCATCTGCATTTGCCATACTTCCGATCACCCCACCGACCGCTGCCATAACAGATCCATCAGATGCCCCTGCACCAGTCTGTTCAAGCGATACATTGACCGCCGTATCTTTTCCGGTCACTGCCGTATCTGATATATTTCCCTCGCTTCGCCCGGCAAGGATTCCGATTCCTTTCAGTGACGAATACTTTCTGGTATCTGCCTTTTCCGTTCCAAAGGTCAGTTTCGGATTCTGGAGCGTCACCTGTTCGATCGTTCCCTTTACTTCACAGAACAGTCCCAGATACTCTGGTCTGCTCACCTGACCTGCTGCCTTCGTTTCGGTTCTTCCGGTTTTCTGTACTGCTGCAGCAGTCTGAAGTTCGTCTGCTGTTGTATCATCAATAATCGAGTCCTCACCCAGCTTCAGATTCGAGAGCAGCGTACTTCCTCCCTTTCCTTTTAACGTATAGCCTGCAGGAAGCTCCGCAATTGCCGGAAAATCAATGACCGAAGTTTTGCTGTTCTCTTTCCAGGCCAGCTTCAGGACATTCTTCTGTCCGGAAACATTACCCGAAGTCTGCTGTGTCAGCTGATACACACCGGTACCGGCTGAAGTCCAGTCCATATTTTTATTGGTAAGTGTGAAGGTCGGATTTCCTTCCTCTGCATAATACCGGATATTTGAAAGATGACGGTACGCAGCAATCTTTACATCATTTAGGGATGTGCTGTCCGCATACATGGTATTCGCTGTATTAGATGATACTGACTCGCTGTCTTTATATTCCTTCTGGATCAAGTTGGCTGAATCTTTTCCGGCATAAGAAGTCGCTTTTACTGTTGCATAAATATTCTGTGCCTTTGCAAGATCTTTTGTCATAGACGCAAGGCGACAGATACTTGTGCTCAACGTTTTCTCATAAGCAGATGAATCCGATGCCAACGTTGCCTGTGTCTTCGCAGACATCATGGCATCAAGAATCAGAGAGTACTTATTATCGCTGTAAGTCAGCGGGAACTCCCATCCTTCACTTTCTTTATTCTTTCCATCCTTCAGAGTAACCGATGCCATCTGTCCACTGTCCGACTTATTCTGATCAATGGACCATCCGTTTTTCCGAAGATCATATGGCGATACAACCATACTGAAAAGCTTTTTGTCACTTCCTTTTAAATAGAAAATAATCTCATAGCTTACATCCAGACTGCTGCCCACATTACTTGACCAGTTCAACGACAACCGTTCACTGTTCTGAAGACTGATCGTTGCAATACGAAGCTTCGTTGTACCAAGATTGACTGCATTTACCGTATCATCTGCGGAATAATAACCAAGCAGACGCTTGCTTCTGCTTTCGTATTCTCTGTCAAGCATGGTAAGCGAATGTTTTTCATCTTTCTCGGCATAATTCAGACTGTCGCATTTTGTTGCATAAAATGCAGAATACACTTCACCGGATTCGATATCAATTTCAATTGCGATCGCACCTTTGTATATATCTTTATCATAGGTATAATCATCGATCAGCGTAAGCACCGGATTCTTCTTTGAGTTCTTGCTGTCATAAGAATCTGCATTCAGCGTGATCGCGTAAATTTTTCCATTCAGGTTCAAATCTGATCCCGTATATTGGATCCCTTTTTTCTCAATCTGCTTTTTAAAACTGTCCCATTGACCGGATGACCGGTAATAAGTAAGCTTCGACTCTGCCGCCAGATAGACTGTCTTGGCATTCTCCTCATTCTTTCTAAATTCCGCTTTCCGCCAGTAATTGATAAAAAACGGAACTGCGACTGCTGCAATGATTGAAAGGATGATGAGTACTACCATCATCTCTACCATTGTAAATCCTTTTTTTCTGTTTTTTCTCATATTCGTACACCTGCTATATATTCATTCATCAAACTCTAATTATACATAGTAAATTATAGCAGTTCTTTTACAAAAAAACAGCATCATTTTTAATGTTATTTGTAATTTTTCTCACCTTTTTCCTCGTTACTCTGCATTTCTCCGCCATTTGTCACGTTCTTCTGCTATTTTAACCTTCAAAAAACGGTCCGCCAATTTCCTATGGAATAAAAAAAGAAAATCCTTCTCAGATCTTTCTCCAAAAAGCATTTTCTCTTTTTACAGATATTCTTTTTTCATAACCGCTGCTTCGGCACGCATATCCGGTCCTTAGACCAGTTTTCCCAGCACCGGAAGCTTTTTCAGATAAATTCTTCCGGAAAATGCAATATGCGGCAACTCATAAAATTCACAGTTCTTCGGACAGATCGGTTTATATAACGGATCTGCCACAATGATCTCTGCATCTTTTAATGCCTCTTCCATCTCTTCTTCTCCGCAAGCCCATCTGTCCCCATCTGCCAGTAAGCCATCTGTTTCTTCCAGTGGACAAAGCACTTCCACACGACAGTCATACTTTTCTTCGATTCCCGCCGCCAGGGATTCCATGATCACAGGTTCCCCGACCAAAGTCACCTTCCGATCTTTTCTTCCCTGCATCCGATCCTTTCGATATGGTATCTGCTCTTTTTCTTCCAGTGCTTTCGCAATCCGCTCTGTATAAGAACCAATCGGCGTTCCAACCACATACGGGGTTCCGAACTTTTCTTCCAGCACTTTCGCCGCACGAAGCCCGACCGAAGATACCACCAGATTCACCTCTGCTTCTCCTGCCTGCAAAAATGCATCCAGTTCATCTCCCATTGCCCAGGTAGACAGCACCTTCCATCCACAGGCTTTCAGGTTCTCTTTCAGCACCTCTACATGAGATACCGGTCCAAAGTCCAGCGGTGTCACACCAAGCAGATTGACGGTACGTGCCTGAATCCGTCCTGTCTTTTCCCCGGTAAATCTTTTCGCGATCTCCTCTAATGCAATTCCTGCCCCATACACATAATCATGCATTCCGTTCGTCGGTACTGCAAATGCAAGAATCCCGGTTTCTTCTTCCAGTACCTGTGCCAGTGCCGGAAAATCGGTTCCATTCATATACGGAATTGGGGATCCTGCAAGGGCAATAAATTTCGGATGCATCTCCCTTGCTGCCTCTTTGATATCATCCAGAAATTTTTCATCATTTCCCATGATCGCATCAATTTCTGTCAGACCGGAAATATAGATCAGACTGTCCTGATCGTACCAGCGGATCTCATCGTGAGTGTTGTAGGTTGAATTGCATCCGGACGGGTCGTGCATGACTGTCATGCCGCCAAGCTCATAAAGTGCAGAACACACACCGGATACATCCGCTGTATAAATTGGTATGATTCGATAAGATTGTCTCATATACAGCTTTCACACCCCCATCCTTTTCGCACAACCAAATCTTCCGTGTCTTTTTCTTCGATAAATGCTTCGGCCATAAGCTCTGCCGTCCTGCGGATCCCGTCAAATCCGTAAAGACCGCCGCCCTGTACCATATTGACAAAATACGGACTTCCTGTAAACCATGCCGCCTTCTGTCCGATCGCCAGTATTTTTTCATCCGATGTTCTCGGAAGCACACGCATTTTCACCTGGATCGTTGCAATCAACTGCAGATCCGGTGCATGCTCCTTCAGCCACTCAAATTCTGCTTTTTCTTCCGGACTGATGGAATCCAGATAGATCCGTATTACCCGGAAACCATGAGTAAGCAGAAGCTTTGCAAGTCCCAGTGGACGCGGATGGTACAGATAATCAATGGCAACCGCAGTGTCTCCGATCACCTCATGCGCCTTTTCCAGTGCCTTTTCACAGGCAGCAATTTCCTCTTCTACTGAAATCATTTTCTCCAGCTTTCCATAGCCCATTGCCTGGCAGAAATTTTCCAGCTGTGCTGTGATCTCTTTATAATCAAAGCTGCCCGGCAGATACAGGTATGGCCGTTTCAGACGCTCTGAAAGCACTTCCGCACCATACTTAGATGGTGGATAAGAAGATACAAAAAGTTTTCCTTCGGAAAGTGCCAGATAGTCTTCCCAGCTTTTACATCCCGGCAGTTCCCGGAAGATTCCCTGATGTGCCCGGACGATTCGTTTCAAATCTGCATTTTTTTCCAGTGCGAAATCACTGCCGAGAAAACTCACGGCTTTCTCATCTGCTTTTCGCTTTGGAAGTGGTTCATAAATCGCCTTTCTCAGCTTCTGATCCGGTGTAGGTCCATGCTTCTGCATGATCGGATCCATATAACAGCGGATAAACGTAATCTTCGGGAACCTCTCCTCCAGTTCCTGATACACCCGTTCCAGATCGCATCCCAGAAAATGATGCAGACAGACGGTAAATAAAAGAACTGCTTTCGGTTTTTCTTCCAACTTATTCAGCACATCCGTCACGCCTTCGATGGTGATGTCCTCCAGATTTCCATTTAACAGATTCTCTTCTTTTACGATCACAAAGGAAAACCGGTCAGCCGCATTCATTTCCGCCGCTGTCAGCACCACACCTCGCATGCAGTTATCTGCACAGACATAGATCTGTCTTGCCTCCGGCATCAGCATTCCGGTATGTACGATGTTCCAGTTGCCGTGAACCGGCGAGTTAAATTCAAGTCCCTGTGCAAATGGAACCGGAAATGTGGCATCCTTAATGACTACTGCCGCGCCTTTTTCATCCACCGGATGTCCTACCCGTTTTAACATGGTCTCTCCTCTCCGCACACTGCAAGGATCTGATCTGCCAGCTTCCGGTATTCCTCTGCCATCTGAGAATCCGGTGCGTATTCCAGCAGAACCTTGCCGGCTTCTTCTGCTTCCATCACAAGTTCGCTCCGGTCAAGCCGTCCAATGATCTGCGTGTGAAAATCCTCTGCAAGCTCCCGCACCTTTTCTTCCTCTCTCGGAACCTCTCTTTTATTTAAAATAATACCGCCAAGGGAAGCATATCCCCGGTTCTTGAAATTCTCTACTGCCATTGCAATATTGGCTCCGGCATGGATCGCCATATTTTCACCGGATGTGATGATGAATACCTGATCCGCATAGCCTTTTCGCATGGGCATGGAAAAGCCACCGCAGACTACATCACCAAGTACATCATATAACACGATATCCGGCTGGTAGGTCTCATAAGCACCGGTTTCTTCCAGCTTCTCAAGGGCGGTGATAATCCCGCGTCCTGCACATCCAAGTCCCGGTGTCGGTCCACCTGCTTCTACACAGACCACACCTGCATAGCCAACCGTAACCATATCTTCCAGTTTTAGATTCTGTTGCTTCTGTTGGAACATTTCCAGTACGGTTGGAATCTCCTTTCCGTGTCGGAGCTGGATGGTCGAATCCGCCTTCGGATCACAGCCGATCTGCATGACCTTGTATCCTTTTTCGGCAAGTGCCACCGCAAGATTGGATACAGTTGTGGATTTTCCGATCCCGCCTTTTCCGTACACTGCTATCTTTTTCATTCCGCTTTTTCCTCCGCTTTCGTAATGACGTTCGAGTACGCCGTTTTTGTGGATACCCCATTCAGACGCCCGATCTTCCCTGACAAAGCACTGATCATATCTTGCGGTGCATCAATGGCGATGCTGATGATATTAATTCCCTTCTCCCGGTACGGAATTCCCATTCTTCCAATGATATACTCTCCTGCTTCATGCAGGTAATGGTTCAGTTCCTCAATCGCGGCAGGATTCTCCACAATAATTGAAATGACTGCTACTCTGGTGTCCATGAAAAGTCTCCTTTCTTTTTTGAAATATCACCGATTCCGCATTTCAGATTGTTTAGCAGATACGTGGCAGCAATTCTCCGCCCGGCTGTGGAAGAAGTGCCTGCGTTCCGATTTCTGTAGTCATGACTACTTTCCCCGGCTGCTCTGCAGTTACTTCTCCGATAATTGCCGCATTCTGTGAATACGGACATTTGTGCAGTACTTCTACAATCTTTTCTGCCTCTGCTTTTGGTGCCATAATGACCATTCTTCCTTCACATGCAAGGTAAAGTGGCTCCAGTCCAAGCATTCCGCAGACTCCCTTCACTTCCGGTGCAACCGGAACTTTTTCAGCATCCAGACGGATTCCAACATTACTCTGTCCCGCAATCTCATAAAGTACTGTTCCAACTCCACCTCTTGTCGCATCACGGATGACATGCAGATCATGTGTTGCATTTATCACTTCTTCTACAGTATGCCATAGTGGTGCACAGTCACTGGTCACATCCGCTTCGATTCCGAAGTCTTCTCTTGCAAGAAGGATCGTACAACCATGGCGTCC
Organism: Coprococcus sp. AM11-30B; assembly: GCF_027674365.1. Classification (NCBI taxonomy): domain Bacteria; kingdom Bacillati; phylum Bacillota; class Clostridia; order Lachnospirales; family Lachnospiraceae; genus Coprococcus; species Coprococcus sp. AM11-30B. The sequence continues at coordinate 62,587 of NZ_JAQDVB010000004.1, forward strand.
CACATCTCCGGTCACAATGATTGCGTCTCCCGGCTGTGCCAGTTCTCCTCCGACTTTTACGCCGTCCTCGATCTGTCCCATTCCAGTTGTTGTGATAAATACACCGTCTACCTGTCCCTTTCCTGCTACCTTGGTATCTCCGGATACAATACGGACACCGGCTTCTTTTGCCGTTTTCTCCATTGCTGCTGCAATCTCTTCCAGTTTTTCCATCGGAAATCCTTCTTCAATTACAAATGCACAAGTCAGATAAAGTGGTTTTGCTCCCATACATGCAAGGTCATTAACTGTTCCGCAGATGGAAAGCTTTCCGATATTTCCTCCTGGGAAGAATGCCGGAGATACAATAAATCCATCCGTAGATACTGCCATCTTTCCGACTGGTGGTGTAAGAACTGCCGCATCATCCGCAGTCAGATCCGGATTGGCAAAATGTGCTGCAAATACTTTATCGATCAGCTCTGAAGTCTGCTTTCCGCCGGCTCCGTGTGCCATAGTTACTGTCTGGTTGTCCATTTTATTTTCCATTTTTAACTTCCTTCTCTCCTAATCGTTTCCGTATATATGATACCGGATTGTTCCGGTGTTCCATTCCTTCGTTTCCCTGATACCGGATTGTTCCGCACTTTTATCCCCTGGTATCATACATATAGTAAGCCGAGCATGCGCCCTCGCCGGATACCATGCAGGCTCCTACCGGGTGCTGCGGTGTACATACCTTGCCAAACACCTTGCAGTCGGACGGTTTGCATTTTCCCTGCAGTACATCTCCGCAGCGGCATGCCGGATTTGCTTTTCCTTCGATCTTTGGCATATTGTATTTCTTTCTGGCATCGTATGCTTCCCATTCTTCTCTCAGCTGCATACCGGATCCCGGAATGATTCCAAGACCTCTCCACTCGCTGTCGCATCCTTCCATCAGTTCATTCACCAGCCTCTGTGCCTCACGGCTTCCTTCTCTGGTGACAACTCTCGGATAGCAGTTTACGAAGAACGGCTTTCCTTCCTGGAAGCGTACCAGTGCGACCGCAAGTGCTGTGAGCAGTTCTTTTGCCGTAAATCCTGCTACCACACCGCTGACTCCTTCTTTTACCAGTTCCTCACAAAGTTCGGTCCCCGTGATTGCATTGACGTGTCCCGGATATAAAAATACATCCGCACTGCCTTTGAGTGCCTCGTAGGCTCCCGGCATGGTCTTATTGGCAACCAGAAGAGAATAATTGGAAATTCCATCTTCCTTTGCCTGTTTAACCGAAAGGCATCCTGCAGGTGTCGTTGTCTCAAACCCAACGGATAAAAATGTCACCTGTTCTTCCGGATGATCTTTCGCATATTTTTCCGCATCTGCCGGTGAATAAACGATATGGATCTTTGCTCCTTTTTCTCTTGCTCCGGCAAGGCTCATCTGACTTCCCGGTACGCGGACCAGATCACCAAATGTACAGATCGTCACCTGCTTCTCCAACGCCAGATAAATTGCTTCATCAATAAAGCTGACCGGTGTTACGCAGACCGGGCATCCCGGTCCTGAGATCAGTTCTACCTGCTTTGGCAAAAGTTTTCGGATCCCCAGACGGAAAATTTCATGGGTATGGGTTCCGCATACTTCCATGATCCGCACTGCCGGTCCGTCATAATTTTCTATGATCTCTCTGGCTGTTCGTTTCTTTTGTTCTTCCATTACAGCAGTTCCTCCATAAGCTGACCGGTCTCGCTTTCATCTTCATCGGTGATCTTTGCGATCGCAACTCCGGCGTGGACCATGACGTAATCACCTGGTTCCAGATTCTCCAGGAGCTTGGATGAAACCTCTCTTTTTGCACCGCCTGCGTCAACGACGGCGGTTCCGTTACTGATTTTTACAACTTTTGCTGATAATCCAACACACATGTGGGTAATTCCTCCTTTTCCTCTTTTATTTGTAAGTTCTAATAGCTTTAGATTAACTTTGTTTAAAATTTTTTATGTCTGATTTTAATTTTCTAAATCTATAAAGTCTGGTTTTATTTTATCTCATGCTTCTGTAAATATGCCATTGCGTAGGCTGCCTGACCAAGTGACAATCCTCCGTCATTTGGTGGAATGAGGTGATGGTGCAGGGTGATGAGACCGTGCTTAACCAGACCTTCTTCTACCAGCCGTAGTAGTAAGCGGTTCTGGAAAACTCCACCGCTTAGGGCAACTTTCCGGATTCCGGTCTGATGACTTGCTGTGAGGGCTGCGGATATGATCTGTCTTGCAAGTTCCTGGTGGAACTCGTATGCAAGTTGTCCGGCATCTTCCCCGGCAAGACGTTTTTTTGCGAGGTTTTTGACTAATTCGCCGGTATTTAGAATCAGGCGGTCTTCTGCCGTTTCTGTAAATGGCTTAAGCATGAGGGGTTCGTATGGATGCTGCATTGTTTTTTCGTAAGCTTCTGCTGCGAACTCTAATGCCGTAGATGCTTCTCCCTCGAAAGTGGATTTTTTCCGGATTCCGAGGATAGCACTGACTCCATCAAAGAGACGGCCGGCACTGGTAGATTGAACAGCATTCAGGTGTCGTCCGGTCATTGTCACCAGTACTTTTGCCTCCGGTTCGGTGCAAAGCTCCAGTTTCTTCATCCATTCGACCGTTTTTTCTTTATCCTGCAATTCTTCATAGAGAAGAGAACCGGCAATTCGCCAGCCTTCTTTTGCAGAAAGATCTCCACCTACCTGCCAGAATGGCTTAATGCTGCCAAGTCTTTCAAATCCATCGTAATCACACCGAAGAATTTCTCCACCCCAGATGGTTCCATCCGTTCCATAGCCGGTTCCGTCAAAGGAAACTCCGATCACCGGATCTTCGCAGTCATTTTCTGCCATACAGGACAGAATATGTGCAAAATGGTGCTGTATCTTCAGAACCGGAAGTCCAAGTTCTTCCGCAACAACTGTCGCATTGTATTTCGGATGCAGATCGCATGCCACAACCTTTGGTTCTACCTCCAGAAGTGTTTCCATTCTGCCGATCGTTTCTTTTAAAGCTTCCACGGTGCGCAGATCTTCCAGATCTCCCACATAAGGGGATGGGTAAAATCTGCCGTCCACACCGATACAGAATGTATTTTTCAGTTCTCCTCCAGTGGCAAGTACCTGCCCTTTCCACGACATCTGAACCATGGTCGGAAGTGGCGCATAGCCTCTGGATCTGCGGATCATATATGGCTCGTTTTTATAAAAATCCATCACTGAATCATCGGCACGGATCCGGATTTTCCGGTTGTGGGAAAGCATACAGTCGCACAGACGGGAAAGCTCCTGAATCGCTTCTTTGTCCTCCCTGCAGATCGGTGCACCGGATGTATTTCCACTGGTCATAACCAAAAAAGACGGCATCCGGATTCCATCATCATAGGTAAAGAGAAGAAGCTGTACCGGTGCATACGGCAACATTACTCCAACCTTTGGATTACCAGGTGCAATACTTTCGCAAAGTGTTTCTTCACCATCTTCTTTTTTGTCCAGAAGCAGGATCGGTTTTTGATGTCCGGTCAGAATTTTTTCCTGTTCTTCACTAACCAAGCATTCTCTTTTCACAGATTTCAGATCTTTTGCCATAACTGCAAATGGTTTCGCCGGACGTTTTTTCAGTTCTCTGAGGCGCTTCACCGCCTCTTCATTAGTCGCATCGCAGCACAGGTGGAAACCTCCAATCCCCTTAATCGCCACAATTCCGCCTTCTGCAATGGTTCGTCTGGTGTAAATGATTGCGTCTCTTCCGCGTTCTTCTCTGCCGATCAGGTAAACCTCCGGACCACACTCGTTACAACAGACTGGCTGTGCATCGTATCTCCGGGTTGCCGGATCATAATATTCTTTTGCGCAATCCGGACACATCGGAAATTCTTTCATGCTGGTGCGCTCCCGGTCATACGGAAGGGCATCCAGGATCGTAAGTCTTGGTCCACAGCAGGTACAGTTGATAAATGGATGCAGATATCTACGGTTTTTCGGATCAAACATTTCTTCCTTGCATTCATCACAAATTGCAATATCCGGTGAGACAAAAATCTCACCTTTCGTCTTTTCACTTTCAATGATCGCAAACTCCGTAAAGTCTTCTGCTTCTTCTACCGGCTCAATATTCATTTTCAAAATTGCTGCCCGCTTCGGCGGCTTATTCTCAATATCCGAGATAAATCCATCCACTGCCGCTTCCGGTCCCTGCGCAAAGATTTCCACATACGGACCTTTATTGGACACGCTGCCCCGGATCTGATGCGTAGCCGCATGCCTGCTCACAGTCGGACGAAATCCTACGCCTTGCACGATCCCATAGACGCGGATCTGTTTTGTCACTTCATTTTTCATCTATTCACACAGTCTCCCTGACACTGCAAAATGTCTTGTATTTACGAAGATTCCCTGAAAATCCGGAACCATTTTTTCCATACATGCATCTGCGAAAATGATATCAAATCCACCATTTTTCACAAGATCGATATAATCATCTTCCTCACGCAACGACACATCCTGCGGACAGGCAAGCTCTTTTTTCCTCATAAACCAGGTTGCTGTCTGCACCTCTGCCAAATTCTCTCTTTTAAGAATTTCCTGCCGGATTGCTTCCGCCATCACCTGCTGGTGTACCACAAGGATCTTCTTTCCCTGATAGTCCAGATTCGGAACCAACTCACCTGCTGCCGGATAACCGATCTCATACGGCGTACCAAAGGTCTTTTCCAAATATTTGGCTGCTTCCAGTGCTGCCGCAGATACAACAATATTTTTGCCAGCTTCCGATGCCCTTTCTACTGCCTCAAGCCCATCGCCCATTCCATAGCAAATGGCTTCTTTTCCTTCTTTTTTCAGTTCCTCTCTTACTTTATCTGCTGCTTTCAGATCGCTTACATCCTGTGGCGTCATTCCAAGGATACCGACTTTTTCTTTGCATACCTCATATTTTTCCTTTGCAAATGCAGTAAATAATGCAAGATACGCTTTTTCTTCCCCTTTATCGTAAAGCTCCATTCCGTCGGTATCAATGGCAAGAATCGGAAGGTCGGTCTTTTTTTCACACATTCTTTTCAGTGCCTGGTAATCCGTTCCGATCACAGCCGGAACCGGAGTGCCGACAATCGCCGCAAAATTCGCATCAATCTTATCAGCTGCATCGACCAGCTTTGCGACCAGACGGTCATCTCTTCCAAGGATTGCATCCATATCACGAAGTCCTGCGCTGAATACTGCACTTTTCCGTTCAAACCATCTCGGCTCATCAAAACCGCAGACATTTCCTGTGCATCCTCCCGCGTCGCAGATGACGATGATTCCGCCAAGTTCATATAACACAGACACTGCACCCGACTGATCCGGTGCAAATGGTGTCAGATATTTTCTAAGTCCTCTCATGCTACACCTCCAAAAGGGTTTCAAACAACCGTGTCACACCTGCATAACCATAAGGCTGTCTGTCCTGATTCCAGATCACATTCGGCTGATCCGGATGATAGTATCCCGCATCCTTTCCAATGGTCATATTCACGCCGCTCTTTTCCGGATCGTAGTACAGCATGGTCGGTTCCATATTGGAAAATACCTTCGTCTCCGGGCTGAGCTGGGATAACTGGTTCAGGTAAATAAAGTTCTCTGCTGTCAGTGTTCCATAGATTTCCGGCACCTTAAATCCATATTTGATCATCGCAAGTGCCATTTCAAATGGATCTCCGTTCATGCATTCCCCAATCGCAAAGCTTGCCTCCGGCCGTTTCTCTTTGAATTTCGCCACGGTTTCTTCCGCTTTTTCACGATAAACTTCATCAGAAAATGTCACCCCAAGCACTTTCCCAAATGCCTGATACTGGCTGGCGATCTTGTCTGTCTGGTAGAGTCTCCTGAGTTCAATAAACGGAATCTGCAGACGGTTATGAAAATCCTCTGCCGCAAATCTGGCTTCCGGGTGAAGTACCAGATTAAAATTTGCCTCAGACATGGTCTGATATTCCTCATAGTCCTTGCATCTGGAGATTTCATGGATGGTCTTAACTCCTGCGCTGTGCAAAAGATCATACAGCTCACACTCATCGATCAGCGGCGAGAAAAATCCAAGCAGGTTCACCACATTTCCTTTTTTCTTCTTTGGCTCCAGAAGGGAATATAAAGACTGACGTACATGTACCATCGGCGGCTTTCTTCCTTCTCTTGTCAGCGCGTACATGTAGCATGGTCGAACCGGAAGTCCGGCTCTTTCTTCCGCTTTTCTGCACACACGCTCCATGTCCGTCCCAAGAAGAGCATCTACACAGGTAATACAGATCATCACAACGGACGGTCTCTTTTCACAGCAATTGCAGATTTCTTCTACTGCCTTCGGAATCTTTTTCAAATGACGTCCCGTTACGATATCGGTCTCGTCCATCATCAGATAGAAAAAACGGTTATCATATTCCCTCATGGAACTGATAAGCGAAGTATTTCGTCCACAGCAGCCCGGTGCCACGATCAGCATGATCGAATCCGGCACAGCAAGTCCCGCTCTTTTTACTCCGAATCCTTCTGCTCCCGGTGAGTTAAATGCAAGCGTTGCCGGTGAGCTGTAGATCAGGTGTGTATTCGACCGGAGCTGTGCCGGAATCGCATCTCTTCCCAGTTTATTTAATTCTTTTACGGTACAATAATATGCTTCTTTTGCCATACCTTCTATTCCTCACTCTTCAGTAATAACTCTGCCAGATCAAAAAATTTCTTACTGATCGCGGAATCTTTGTCCCCTTCGATCACCGTCATTCCCTGATCCTCATAGCGGATGATCTCATCACTTCTCGGGATTTCCCCGACGATCGGGATCCCGCTTTTTTCGGAAAATGCCTGTACTTTTTCCGTCTCATTTTCCACATTCCTGTGGTTCAGTACAATACCGAATACTCTGGCATAGCTTCTGTCCTCAAAATTCCTCACCGCACTTGAAATATTATTTGCTGCATAAAGTGCCATCTTTTCTCCGGAAGTTACGATCAGAACCTTTTCGGCGTACCCTTCCCGAATCGGTGCTGCAAAGCCACCGCATACCACGTCACCAAGAACGTCATAAAGTACAACATCCGGCTTATATGTTTCAAATAACTGCAAATCTTCTAACAGCTGGAATGTGGCAATAATCCCGCGCCCCGCGCATCCAAGTCCCGGTGTCGGTCCACCTGTTTCAATGCAGAGCACACCACCATAGCCTTCTTTTGCAATATCTGAAAGCTCCTCCGGTTCTTCATCCTCTTCTCTCATATAATTCATCACCGGTCTGAGCGGCTCGCCGCCAAGCAGATTGATCGTAGAATCTGCTTTCGGATCACATCCAATCTGGATTACTTTCTTTCCCATCGCCGCAAATGCTGCCGCCAGGTTGGACGTAATCGTAGACTTTCCAATACCGCCCTTTCCATAAATTGCAACCTTTAACATAATCCTTTTTCCTTTCTATAACCAAGCAGACAATTTATCGTATACACAAAAAACCCGTCTCCCAAAACGGTAGACGAGTCCCACTATACATCTTCGTATATCACCAACTGTTTCCCGCTCGGATCTACCTTGCCGTCAAAGTCTCTTGTATAAAATTATCTCCATTCAGCATTCAGATAGGAATCTTCCACTCCGTCTGCATCATTATTTTTAATTATATCTCCACGCCTATAGGTCAGTCAATTCTAACTATGTTTTATCATGGTATTTTTCTATATTTTTTCAGAACTTTTCTATGAATAACTGGTCAAATTCCCCATAAAATCTTGTAACAAACTTTATTGCAGCGTATACTACACCTATAAAACAAAATTTTGAGGAGCCCATATGATAAAAAAATTTTCACTACACTGTATAGAAAAAGTTTTATTCTTCATCGGCATTTTTCTGCTTACCAGCGAAATCCTGAAACAATTACTCCTGACCTTCGTCATGAATAATGGGCACTACAACCTGTGGTACTTCCCATTCCAGCTCTGCAGCCTCCCGATGTATCTGCTGGTTCTCTACCCATTTTTTCACACAGAACCTGCCAGAAATACCATCCTCGGCTTCCTTTCCACCTATAATCTTCTCGGTGGAATTGCCGTTTTTTTCGATACCAGTGGAATGCATTATCCGCTTCTGATCCTGACAGTTCACTCCTATCTCTGGCATATTTTACTAATTGTCACAGGAATCCTGTCCGGTATATTTCTGGTACAGAAATCTGTACCAATGACTCCTCTTTCCTGTTCAAAAAATATTAAAAGACAGCCGACTGACGCTTCTTCACGCCGTCTGCTGCCTTCTTTTTCCCGCATCACTTTGCTCTATATTCTGTTTGCTCTCATCGCAGAATATCTGAACCACATTCTGGATCCCTTTGGTGAAATTAATCTTTTCTACATTAATCCAGATTACCGGATGGAACAGATTTTCTTTTTGAAAATCGGTGAACTCTACGGAAATAATTCTGCAATTCTGGTCTATATCCTTGCGACTATATCAGGGGCTGGGATTTTGTATGGAGCCTGGAATCTCATGATCCGTTTTTATTCTTCTCATTGACATTGCTTTTGGGAAATTTCTGCTCCCTTGCTCACATACTCTGCCCCCACCTTCAAACTAAAACGCCCGGATCTTATCCTCCTCATCATCCGTCGTATCTTCAATCTTCCGTATCACAAGCTCATACGAATAATCATCGCTAACCTTCACCTTCACAGTCTCTCCTGCTTTATGCCCGAAGATTGCCTTTCCGATCGGAGATTCGGTACTGATATAATTATGAATTGAATTTCCACGAATCGAAGTAACCAGCTTATAGGTTTCTTCCTCGTCATCCTCCGGAAAATATACGGTCACACGATTATTGATTCCGGCAACACCTTCTTCGGAAGTATCGGATACAATCTCCGCATTTTTCAGCATTCTTTCCAAATACCGGATCCGGCTTTCATTCTGGTTCTTATATTTTTTTGCTGCATGGTATTCAAAGTTCTCACTTAAGTCTCCCTGCGCACGCGCTTCCTTGACCGCTTCAATGGCTTCCTTACGGATCACATGCTTGCGATGTTGGATTTCCTCTTCAATTTTCTTTACATCACTTTCTGTAAGCTGCTCACGCATCTTTCCATCCTTCTTTCTGTAAAATAATTTCCATCAAAATATGCATCCACTGATGCACCTAACACAAAGCACCTCAATTGTAGCCAATCGAAGTGCTTCGTAAAATTTTCCAATATCCCTAAAAGAAGATTCTCCGGATATCATTATACATCACAAATACCATCAGGCAAAGAAGAAGTGCCATTCCTGCCAGATGTACATACCCTTCTTTTTCCGGAGGCACCCGCTTTCCGCGGATCACTTCCACGATCAGAAATACCAGACGGCCTCCATCCAGTGCCGGAAGAGGAAGTAAATTCATCACTCCAAGGTTCGCTGAAAGCAGGATCGTCATCTGCAGAAGATTCAGGAAAATCAGCAGTGCTCCACCAGATTTGCTTTCCTTATACGTGGTATCCACCGCGCTCACAACGCCCACCGGTCCAGATAACTGATCCACTCCGATCCGTCCTGTCACAAGCTGTTTCAAACTGTCAATCGTCAAATTGATCCAGTATTTAACATTATACGCACTGTATGCGGCAGTCTCAAATACATTGGTCTTAACATAATTGCTGCTCGTAATTCCAATCAGATAATATCCACTGTCATTCTTCTCCGGGGTAACGGAAACCGTATTCTTTTCGCCATTTCTTTTGTATACAATCTTCATCGTCTGTCCCTGATGAAACTGATTGTAAGTAGAAATATCCTTGAAAATATGGATGTTCTTATCATTGATCTTTACAATCTCATCCCCTGCCTGAAGCCCTGCCTCAGCTGCAGGCGTTCCTGCATTTACTGTTCCTATGACCGGTTTGTCTACACCGACAAAGCAAATAATAATGAATGCACCAATAAAGGCAAGAATAAAATTAAATACCGGACCTGCGGCAATGACCGAGATCCTGCGCCACGGCGATTTGCTGTTGAAGCTTCCCTCTGACAGATCCTCTTTCTCATCTTCCCCCATCACACACGCACCGCCGATCGGCAGTATTTTCAGACAGTAGTCTGTATTTCCGATCTTTTTGTGTGCCAGTGTCGGCCCCATTCCGATCCAGAATTCATACACATTGATTCCATTAATCCTCGCCAGAAGAAAATGTCCCAGTTCATGGAAAAATACGATGAATCCAAAAAGTAAAATCGCCAGTACGATTCCCATTTGCTACCTCCTGCTTCTGATTCTGTCATACGTTTCCTGCTCTGTGTCCAGAATCTGTTCCACAGTCGGATTCGCAATTGTCTTATGTGCTTTCATGCAGTCTTCGATAATCTCTGTAATTTCCAGATATTTAATCTCCCGGTTCAGGAACTGGCTGACTGCAAGTTCATTTGCTGCGTTAAATACCGTTGGAAGTGTTCCACCGCATCGCCCTGCCTCGTAAGCAAGTGCAAGCCCGTAGAAGGTATCCATATCCGGCTTTTCAAAATCAAGGTGTCCGATACTCCAGAAATCCACACGTTCTCCCGGAAGAAATCTTCTTTCCGGATAATAAAGTGCATACTGGATCGGCAGCTTCATATCCGGAGTACCAAGCTGTGCGATCACGGCTCCGTCCACATACTCTACCATAGAATGGATCACACTCTGCGGCTGTACAACCACCTGCACATCATCAATATCCACATCAAAAAGCCATCTGGCTTCCATCACTTCCAGTCCTTTATTGACCATGGTCGAAGAATCGATCGTAATCTTACGTCCCATCGCCCAGTTCGGATGCTTTAAAGCATCTTCCACACGGATATTCAGAAGATCCTCCTGCTTCTTTCCACGGAACGGGCCACCGGATGCCGTAAGCAGGATCTTCTTCAATTCATTCTTTCCATGGCTTCCCTGCAGAGACTGGAAAATGGCACTGTGTTCACTGTCCACCGGAAGGATCTTCACACCACATTCCTTTGCAAGCGGCATAATGATATGCCCTGCCGTAACCAGTGTCTCTTTATTTGCAAGGGCAATATCCTTTCCGGCTTTGATCGCTGCAATTGTCGGACGGATGCCGATCATACCCACGATCGCCGTTACAAGGATCTCACTTTCCTCCATCGTGGCAATCTCCAGAAGTCCATCCATTCCGGAAACAACCTTTACATCCAGATCCCGGATCCGGCTTTTCAGTTCCTTTGCCTTCTCTTCTGTCCACATTGCCACAAGTTTTGGCTGGAATTCCCGGATCTGTTTTTCCAGAAGATCCACATTTGTCCCTGCCGCAAGCCCTGTCACTTCGATATCTTTGTTCTCACGGATCACCTCAAGTGTCTGGGTTCCTATCGAACCTGTTGAACCTAATATTGCTATTTTTTTCATTTGATACCTCCTGTCAGATTACATCAGTGCAACTGCCAGATAATAAATCACCGGAGCCGTGAAGATCACACTGTCGAAACGGTCCAGGATTCCACCGTGTCCCGGAATCAGTTTTCCGTAATCCTTGATCTCATGATTTCTCTTGATCGCAGATGCTGCAAGATCCCCGATCATGGAAATGATTCCACCAACAAAACAGATCAGCGCATATTCGCCGACTCCTGCCGAAGCACCACCCCATTTATTGATCGCAAGAGCGTAAAGTGCGCCGAGAAGTGCTGCGCCTGCAAGTCCACCGATTCCGCCCTCTATGGATTTCTTCGGGCTGAGCTTCGGTGCCATCTTATGCTTTCCGATCAGTACACCCACACAGTACGCACAGGTATCACATCCCCAAGAACATAAAAATACAAGTCCCACGAGGAAAAGTCCGTCTTTCAACAGACGTGTCTGATAAATATAGGATAACATAATCGCCACATAAAATACGCCAAAGTACGCAGTCATTACCTGTTCAGACACATATTTCGGAAAGGCAAATACATAAACTGCCATTACAAGGATCAGCAAAATGATTGCAAACATCATCAGATCTTCTTTTTTCTGTGCACGGATCAGAAAATAATATGCAACTACACCTATATAGCCTACGATTCCGAGTGGTGCTTTCTCAATCTTTACAACCTTGTAAAGCTCGGAAACTCCGATCAGACTGATGATCAGAAGTGTTGCAAACAATACATCCCCACCAAGGAAGATCGTTGCAAATGCAATGATAACCAGTACAATTCCGCTGAGTAATCTTGTCTTAAACATTTTCTTCGTCCTCCTTGATTCCGCCGTATCTTCTGTCTCTGCTATTATATTGCTCAATTGCTTTTTCTAATTCTTCTTTTGAAAAATCCGGCCACGGAACATCTGTAAAATAAAATTCTGTATAAGCAAGCTGCCATAACAAATAATTGGAAAGCCTGAGTTCTCCGCTGGTACGGATCAGAAGATCCGGATCCGGAATCCCATGTGTATCCAGATATCCTTCAAACAGTTCTTCTGTAATCTCTTCCGGTGCAAATCTGCCATCTGCACAGTCTTTTGTCATTTTTCGCATGGCACGGATCATCTCATCTCTGCTTCCATAATTGATCGCAATCTGGAAATTCAGTCCGTCATTATTTTTTGATGCCTCTTCCAGTTCCTTAATTCTGGTACGGATATCTTCATCCAGACCTGTCTTATCTCCGATCACACGGACACGCATCCGGTTCTTTTCCGCCGTCTTCAAACAGGTTTTCATATAGTTACGAAGAAGCTTCATCAGTGCATCCACTTCACTCTTCGGTCGACTCCAGTTCTCTGTGGAAAACGCATAGACCGTCAGATATTTGACACCCATCTTATAAGCAGCCTCACAGATCTTTTCCACATTCTTGCTGCCCTGCGCATGCCCGTAGTTTCTCGGCATTCCCTTTGCTTTCGCCCATCGTCCGTTACCGTCAAGGATAATGGCTATATGCTGCGGTACATTCATCTTTTAACCCTCTCTTGATTGATACTAAATTTGCTGATATAAAAAAGGAAAAGAGGCGCCAAACATCTCGCCGCCCCTTATCTTTCCTTCTTATACTGTCATAACTTCTTTTGACTTTGCATCGACTGCTGCATCAACTTCCTTGATGTATTTGTCAGTCAGCTTCTGGATCTGATCTTCAAGATCCTGAATTTCATCCTCTGAAACGTCTGTGCCTTTCAGCTTCTTGAATGCATCATTTCCATCACGGCGGATGTTACGGACTGCAACCTTGGATGCTTCTCCTTTTTTCTTAACATCTTTCACCAGTTCTTTTCTTCGTTCCTCTGTCAGTTCCGGGAATACCAGACGGATAACAGTACCATCGTTTGTTGGATTGATTCCGATATCAGACATCAGGATTGCTTTCTCAATATCTTTGATGATCTTCTTTTCCCATGGCTGAATCTGAATCATACGTGCTTCCGGAACAGAAATGTTCGCTACCTGCTGGATTGGTGTCGGTGTTCCATAATATTCTACCGTTAATTTGTTCAGAATATTCGGGTTTGCACGTCCTGCACGGATAGAAGCAAGCTCTGTATCCAGTGCATGAATGGTTTTCTGCATCTTTTCATCGTATATTTTTAATTTTTCGTTCATATGTTATCCTCCCTTAATGGGTGCTGCTTATACAGTCACCTTTGTTCCGTTGAAATTACCGCTCATTGTCTCTACGATACTGTTCTCTTCGTTCAGTCCGAATACCAGCATCGGCATCTTATTCTCAAGGCACATGATCGATGCGGTCAGATCTACTGCCATAAGCTTCTTATCGATGATCTCCTGAATAGAAATCTCATCATACTTCTTCGCTTCCGGATTCACCTTCGGATCGCTGTCATAGATTCCGTCAATTGCTTTTGCAAGAAGCATTGCATCTGCTTCAATCTCAATTGCACGGAGAACAGCTCCTGTATCTGTTGAAAAATACGGATGTCCTGTGCCACCTGCGAAAAAGATTACTTTTCCTTCGTTCAGTGCTTCCACTGCTGCATCTTTTGAAAACAGGGAAGTGAATGCTCCACAGACAAATGGAGTGAAAACCTCTGTCTTCATGCCTACATGTCTGAAAATATCGGATACATAGATGCAGTTCATCACCGTTGCAAGCATTCCAATCTGGTCAGCTTTGGTACGGTCGATCGTCTCACTGGTTCTTCCTCTCCAGAAATTACCGCCTCCGGTTACGATTGCAACCTGGATTCCCTGATCTACGATCTGCTTTACCTGCTTTGCAACGCCAATGCATGTTGCCTCATCAAAACCTGTCTTTTTTTCTCCTGCAAGTGCTTCTCCGCTTAATTTTAAAAGAACTCTTTTCATCTGTCTTTGCTCCTGTCTCTTGGTTTTTAAGATACTTTCGCATACCTGGATTTAGTATAGCATACCTGGGTTTAAAATGGAAGTTCTAAGTTTATTACATTGAGGGTGGGTAGCGCAAAATTTTGTAGAATTGGAGGAATTGACGCAGAATGTGCAAATGATTGGAACTATGCTTCTTTATTTTCTAGCTTTCCTGGCAACTGGGCGAGGATGATGGCACTGAACATCAGAATGCATCCTGCTATTTCTCGGATACTTAGTTTCTGACCTAATATCACCCAGCCTCCGAGGACAGAGAATACGGACTCCAGACTGAGGATCAGGGATGCCACGGTTGGATCGGCATCTTTTTGTGCCACGATCTGGAGGGTATAGGCTACACCACTTGAGAGAACTCCGGCATAAAGTACCGGTACTGCTGCTGCGAAAATATCTGACAGCCGTGGTGTTTCAAATAAAAACATTGGAATTGCCGACAAAACTCCGGTTATAAAGAACTGGGTGCAGGCGATCCGCACACCGTCTGCTTTTGGTGAAAAATAATCGATCACCAGAATGTGGATGGTAAATACAACCGCACATAGCAGTACCAGAATGTCTCCTTTTGCAAGTACCAGCTTATCGGTAATACACAGCAAATACAAGCCTGCGACAGAAATTGCCACGCTTATCCAGATTCTCACTCCGGCTTTCTTTTTCAGAAAAATTCCAAAGATCGGCACAAGCACGATATAAAGTGCTGTAATAAATCCGGCTTTTCCTACCGTTGTGTACTGTATTCCGATCTGCTGCAGGTTACTTGCCACACAAAGTGCCAGTCCACAACAGATTCCACCCAGGATGACATTCTTTTTTTCTTCTTTCCTATCTGTTTTTTTCTGTCTTTCTGCTCCGTCATTTTTCGCACGCCATTTGTCCAGGAAACAGATACATGGAATCAGAAAAATCCCACCGATCAAAGAGCGTACACAGGTAAATGTAAAGGGCCCGATATAATCCATCCCCACGCTCTGTGCTACAAAAGCTGTTCCCCAGATAAATGCGGTCAAAAAGAGCATCAGTGTATTCTTTCCTGTCATTTTCTTCATCGAGCCGTCTCCTATTTGCCAAGTTCGTGAAGATATAATTTTGCTTCTGTTTCAATGAAGATCGTTCCGGCTCCGTTTACACTGAAGAATTCGATTAGAAGAACGTGACGGATTCTTCCGTCCAGAATATGTACACGGTTGACACCATTTTTTGATGCCTGAAGACCATAGCCGATGATCTCGTCAAATTCTTTCGGGAAATTACGTTCTTTGCGCAGTTTTTCTACTTCCGGGACGGTAATCTTATAATAAATATCTTTTCTCTCTTCGTCTTTGTAGATTCCAGGATATTTTGACAGATAAACCAGCTTGTCCGCCTGCATCTTCTCTGCAATCTCAAGTGCAGTCTCTCTTGGATCAATATATTCGCTTTCGTTGTCGATATCATTTGGCACGATGACCGGAATATAATCATTGTCCAGCATCAGACCAATCGTCTCTGTATCCACGCCGCAGATACCAATTGCCTTAACTCCACAGAGTTCAAGGAGCTTGGCAATCCGCTTATTTTCACGGAATTTGTCCAGTCCCATACGGGTAGCATGTACCACAATCGGACGCATACCAACGCTCTTTAAAAGAACGATATCCTGCATCAGTCTCTGCTCTTCCACTCCGCTGAGCCACTCGGCACATCCGTACTCGATAACTACTGTCTTCTGATTAAAGTCTCTGATATATGGTAATGCATCTATCAGGATTGAAGCTTTATGCTCCACAAGTTCTAATTCTTTATCCATGATTACACCTCATTTTTTGTTTTATCTAAAACAGTATAGCATAGAATGATCTCTATTTGAAGAACCCATTTTTCACAAAAAACAGAAAGTGGCAAATGTTCTGTAAAATCACCCTTTTTCGCTGCTACCACCATTTTTTTCACATCCATTATACCCGGAAGAACCGGTTCCTTGCATCAGCAAAGTACCGGTTCCTCTGTCTCATTCATTTGATTCGTGATATAGGCTTCCATTCCGCTCTCCGGAATCCCAAGTGCTATGGATAGCTCCGAATACAGGTTGCCTTCTGCCATCCTCAGATAACGTTCGTCAGTCGCCGTGATCTTCTTTCCCTGCTTCAGGCGGGACATCTTCCGCTGATAAAGTGTCTTGATGATCCGCACCCATTCTGCACATTTGCAGCTTTTCATGCATTCCTTGTACTTTTCCTCTCTCTGCTTCTCGCTTCCGATCCAGAGTCCTTCGATCTGTGGAATCTCACGGATCAATTCTTCTGCTTCTTCTTTGGAAATGACTTTTCTCATGACAATCTTCTCATTGTCTACCGGTGTAAATACTTTTCCATGCTTTTCACGTACCGGTCGCAGAATATAATACAGTTTGTCCTTCGGCACTCCGTCCATTTTCAGCGTCGTAATTTCAGTCACTTCACAAATTCCTGTCCGGCCATAAACAATCAAATCTCCTACTTCGTACATTCTCTTCCTTCTTTCTTAAACTTGCCGAATCTCTACTTCTTTATTTTATCAGAAAATTAGTTTAAATTCTAATGTTTTTCAGATTTTTGTGAATCTTAGTCAAAGCTAACGCCTGTGGTTTTATGCAATTTTACTAGAAAATAGGGGGATTTTGTCGCAAGATGCGTCCCAAAAAGAGTCCTGCCCCATTCTTTTTGGGACTTAGACACTCGACTAAAATTTACTCTTTTTCCACAGTACGAGAAATTGATAAAACCTGGGGAGAGGCGCTTGACCGTTGTTCCAGGTGGAAGGTGTTTCTTGAAGATATGCTTTATTCATATGGGCACTCTTTCAATAAACATTCAACCGCCATCCGGTATTCCCGGATGTTCTGGCTTTTGCGGATTTGCGTCAGATATTCTTCACTGTTTTTAAAGTTTTTTCCAAGATACCACCAGAGTTCTTTCATTTTGACTACTGCGTTTTTTTCTTCTGGAGATTTTTCGATATAGGCATCAAGAAGATGATCGCAGAATGTAGCAATCTTCTTGGTGTCAAATGTAGATTTCCCTTTTATAACTGCCGGAAGAAATGGGTTCATCAGAATTCCTCTTCCGAGCATGATGCATTCTGTTTCGGGAAATTTCTGATGGAAGATTTGGTAATTTTCCGCACAAAAAATGTCTCCATTATAGACCAGAGGATTTTTGCTGTTCCGGCAGGCGTAGGCAAAAGTGGTCCAGTCGGGTTTGTTTTTGTAGTAATCCTGCTGGACTCTTGGATGAAGGATCAGTTCTTCCAGAGGATATTGGTTATAGATATCCAGAAGCTCTTCGAACTCTTCCTGATCATATTTACCGCTTCTTGTTTTGATAGAGATTTTCATATCGAGTTGATCGAAAACTTCGGCAAGGAAATGATTCAGTTCATCGGGATAAAACAAAAAACCGGATCCCCTTTTCCGGTTGACGACTGTTTTGGAGGGGCAGCCGAGATTCAGATTGACTTCTTCATATCCGAATTCTTTCAACTGCCGGGCCAGGCGGATGAAATCCTCGGCGCGGTTGGTCAGGATCTGCGGAACGGTATACATGCCCTCATTATTTTCCGGAAGGATCTCATTCCATTCCTGTCTGCTGAATTTGCCTTTCGGGTTTGGATTTAAAAATGGTGTAAAATATTTATCCACTGGTTCAAAAAAGGTGTGATACGCCCTGCGGTATACCTCACCTGTAATGCCCTCCATTGGCGCCAGATAGATTTTCATGACCTTTCTACCTCCGTCACATAAAGTGTTTCTTTGTCTACCCGGAAATGAATTTCCATTCCCGCGTAAGACATGCCGTAAATCCGGACTGGATCCTTTTGATAAGAAGGTCTCGGATCCTGCTCCAGGATCTGAATCAGTGCTACTCTTTTTTCAGCCGGAATCTGTTCCAAATACATTTCCGGGAAATTCACATCCAATTTATAATCTTTCTTTTCTTCCGCGAAACCGCCTTTTGCCTCCGGGTGGCTATCCACGTATGGAAGGTAGGGCTTGATATCGTAGATCGGCGTCATATCCAGAAGATCCGCACCTTCCACGATCAGCACCGGGCCTTCTTTTTCCCGGAATTCCACCCCAATAAGCTTTACTGAAGAAAGTCCGATCGGATTCGGGCGAAATGGAGAACGGGTGGCAAAAACTCCCACCCGTCTGTTACCACCAAGCCGCGGTGGACGTACCGTCGGGCTCCAGGTATCCCGGATAGATTCCGAAAATTCCCAGATCAGCCACAGATAATCATACGCCTCGATTTCCCGCAGTGCATCCGCATTCTGATATTCCGGCAGAAAATGGATTTCTGCCCGGGTATCCGCAAGATTACTCTGTCGCGGAATCCCGAATTTCTCCACAAAATCAGATCTTATATACGCGATCTGCTTTATTTGCATTGTTCTTTTTCTCCATCAACAAACATCATCACAAAAGCAACTGCCAGAATTGCAGAAGCGATCAGAAGTGCCTTTTCAGCAAACATTTCCACACAGGCATTTCCGATAACTGCACCGATCACAAAGAAGAAGATGATTCCATAGTACAAAAGTCCTTTCTTGATATACTCTTTATCCTTCGTGTTCGCATAACTGCACATATGCTGGGTCGCACTTCGTAAGTTTCCGATGCACATGGTGGTTGCAATTCCGTTTCCATGGATTTTGCGGAAGCTTTCCACCTGAATCCCACACGCAAGGGACGTGAGTGCATTCGCCACCAGATTAAAATCCTGTGGGATAAAGCTGACACTCAGCAGGATCACTGCCTCACAGAATACCGAAATCTGTCTCCAGTGCAGAAGTGTCAGATTTTTCGTCCGTATTTTCACCAGATCCGCAAGGGCGATTCCAATGGCAAATGCCAGCACCGGAACCAGATAGTGGAGTGCCATATGCCAGTTTCTCTCTGAAATATTGATTCCAAGAAGCAGAATATTTCCGGTTTGTGCATTGGCAAATACTTTTCCTCTGCACATA
The DNA here is from genome assembly GCF_027674365.1 of Coprococcus sp. AM11-30B. Classification (NCBI taxonomy): domain Bacteria; kingdom Bacillati; phylum Bacillota; class Clostridia; order Lachnospirales; family Lachnospiraceae; genus Coprococcus; species Coprococcus sp. AM11-30B. The sequence continues at coordinate 81,890 of NZ_JAQDVB010000004.1, forward strand.
TAGGAATAGGCATCCATAAATCCACCGGCAATCGCAAGAATCACACCAAGTTTAATTGATTCTGACATCTGTTTTGAAAATTTCAAGTTACTCATCCTCTCTGTCGTATGCTTTGATGTATACAAAATTCTCATTGTTTCGTTCTGTATGATAATCCAAATTCAGTGCCGCGTCAAGAAAATCCTTACCACCGGACTCCACTGCCTTCACCGTCATGCCAAGTGCCGCTTCCACGTCCTGCACCGTCAGATCATCCAGAAAGACCTCTTCTCCGCTTCGCAGCATATTGATCGGAATCTGCAGAGTATCTCCCAGATCCTCTCCTGCTTCTTTTCTCTCTTTTAACTGTGCCACCAGATCCTGTCCGGTAATCAGACCGGATACGGTGATCGTCTCACCAAAGAAATCATTACGAATGCAGGTAACCGTGATCTTTACTTTTGGAAATGCTTCCGTGATCTTGTCTGCAAATTCCTGAATTGTCGGATACGCAAGCTTTGCAGTCGCAATGGTAAATGTCCGTGCGATTCCTTCTTTTAACTTTGGATATTCTTCACTTTCCTGAAGCTCTTCAAAGGCATGGTAAAATTCATCCCGTAGAAGCCGCATCATGCCAACACCATTTTCCAGCTGGATATATCCGTCATAACGTCCTTCCTCTGGGAAATCCCGCTCTGCAAGGATATACCACTCGTCACTTGCATGGATAAAATGAAGTCCAAACTCGTCATACGCCTTCTTCTGATAGCTCTCGATCAGATCAATGACCTCTTCCGCTTCTTCTTTATCAAAAAGCTCCAGTGGATAAAGTCCCTCCCTGTATTTGGAAAGTCCTGCCGGAACCACTGACACACTCCGCATAAACGGCAGATACTTCATCAGATCTTCGATAGAACGCTTCAGCTCATCCTTATCATTAACTCCCTTGCACAGTACGATCTGCCCATTCATCTCCACATGTCCGGCATACAGATCATCCAGGAATTTCAGCTTTTCTCCGGCGAAACGATTGTGGAGCATCTTGCAGCGCAGTTCCGGGTTCGTTGTCTGCACAGAAATATTGATCGGCGCAAGCTGCATCTCGATAATACGGTCCACATCCTTCTGCTTCATATTCGTCAGGGTAATATAATTGCCCTGCAGGAAAGACAGACGGGAATCATCATCTTTAAAATACAAAGTCTCACGCATTCCCGGCGGCATCTGGTCGATAAAACAGAAAATACACTTGTTGCTACAGGAACGGTAGTCACTCATCAGACCATTTTCAAATTCTACGCCAAGGTCATCATCATACTCTTTCTCGATCTCCAGAAGCCATTCTTCCCCGTCCGGCTTGCGGATCAGCACTTCTACATACTCATCCTTGATCATGTAACGATAATCAAAAACGTCCTCTATTTTCTGGTTGTTTATTCGTAGAAGGACATCTCCCGGCTCGATCTCCATCGCCTCGGCAATTGAATCCGGGTAAACCTCACGGATCAAATGTCCCTGATACTCATTTTTCTTACTCAAATTATATTCCTCCCAAAATTCGGAATCGGAAACAAAACCTTTTCCAGGCTAGCTTCCTCTTTCATGTAATCCTCATATTTTTATCATAAACGACTTTTTCTGCAATGATTACATACTTTTTCATCATACCATAAAACTGAAAATTTCGATAGGGATAAAATTCAGAAGCCTGAAACAGAAGCCTGAAACAAAAATTCACCCATAAATTCAAACGATACCTTTCATTCTCCAACAAAACACCGGGGAACGAAACCTTTTACGGTTCCATTCCCCGGTGTCCGGTTTGTATATATGGTTATCTATATACAATTTCCATATGCTTCAAAATAAAATATTCTATTTCTGATACCGCATGTTACAAGAAAGGCTTGCGGTCTTTTATTAGAAACGGCTAAATCAAGTTCCTCCTGTTCTTACGCGTATAAGTATTGTCGACTTCTATATAGTAGCATATCTGCGGTGTACTTTCCTAGTGGTAAAAAGGGAGATTCTTTTGCTACTGAAAATACCAGTTTGACAGCTTGCGAAATCCACTGAAATGTATCGAAAAATGTTTTCTTTCTCCGAATTCCTTTTAATTTTTCAAAATAAATTTTCTTCTTTGTAATATCTGTTTAAAATCAGAAACAGGATTTTAGTGATTTTTTACAGAAAATCCGTTCGATTCTACACTGCATCACCACGCTCTGTCACCAGCTCATATCCAACACTTGCTACTCGTCTCCCCATACATCCGCGACATTCTGCTGCCTCTTCACCGGTACAGATCTTGTTGTCATACAGCTCATACTGCTTCCGGTTCTTTACCGGTGAAAGGTTCGGCATCACAACATTCGCCCCGGCCTGCAGACCTTTTTCCCTGCCGAGTGGATCCATCGTACCAAGTGCTGTTGTTGCCGGAAGAAGTACCTTCGGCAGCAGGATTCGGATCACAGCGAGCAAAAACAGTGTCATCTCGACACTTCCTGCCGGTTCTTTTGCAAACTGCGTATCGTGGTGTGGGATAAACGGTCCGATTCCCACCATCTCCGGCTGCAATTCCTTCAGAAATACCAGATCCTCTGCAAGATCCTCTGTCGTCTGATAAGGTGAACCAACCATCATGCCAGCCCCCACCTGATAACCAAGCTTCTTCAGATCATACAGACAATTCTTACGAACGGCAAGGCTCATCTTCTCCGGATGCAGTTTCCGGTAATGCTCCTCATTCGCCGTTTCATGGCGAAGCAGATACCGGTCTGCTCCAGCTTCCCGAAATCTTTTGTAACTCTCATAAGACTTCTCTCCGATAGACAAAGTCAGTGCACATTCCGGATATGCTTCCTTGATTTTTTTAATAATCTCTACCATCCGGTCATCCGTATAATAAGCATCTTCTCCGCCCTGTAGCACAAACGTCCGGAATCCAAGCTCATACCCATTCTCACAGCATGCCATAATCTCATCCTCTGTCAGACGGTAGCGCTTTGCATTCGTATTACTCTTGCGGATTCCGCAGTAATAGCAGTCATTCTTACAATAATTGGTATATTCGATCAGCCCTCTGGTAAATACCTTTTTCCCGTAATAAATCTCCCGGATACGGACTGCTTCCTCTTTCAATTTCCGGACTGCCTCCGGATCTTCTGCGCATTTTATCAATTCGACAAAATCCGGTTTCGTAAAATCCGGATTTTCGATGAATCTTTCGTAAACTGGTTTCATTCTTTCCATTCTCCCTGCCTGGTTTTCTGTATCTTTTCTGAATTTATGGGCATTTGTCCATGAAATTATAAAATTTATTCTATCACACTTCGTCAGCTGCGGCAATCACTCCATCAATGTCTACGATTTCATCAAGTGGAATCCTGTCTCCACTCTGCAGTACGATTTCATTCAGATAGGTGTCAATCCTCCGGATACAACCGGACTTCTTCTGGTAAGAGCCACCTTCCTTTTTCTGATCCGGTACAAAATATTCAAAATCCACTTCCCGTGGTTCCTGACTCTGGCATACTTCCCGTAAATACAGATCCAATATCTGTCTGCAATCCTCACTGAGTCTGCGTTTCCGCCCGGTCAGTCTTTCGGTCTCCCTGATTGCATCTTTATGTCCGGTCAGCGCTGCAAACGGGGCAAACTGCGCCGCTCTGTCCTGCCTTGACATCTGCGGATGTCTGACCGATACATGATGCGGTAAATGAATGATATCCTCGTATCCTGTCATGCCTTATGTCCTCCGATCTGCTCATTCCGCGCTTTGGTAGTGGCTCCTTCCTGAAAATTAAGTCCCTTCAGAATTGCATTCTTCCCATACTTCTTCTTAATCGAAAGCACTGCCTCCTGCATCTTCTTCTCCCGTTCAACCTTCTCATCCTGCTGCTTCTTTTCATTACCTCCGGTAAAATCAGTAAACAGATCCAGTTGCCGAAATTCTGTCTTATCTGCCGCTTTCTTTTCATCCAATACGTGATTCGCCGCCATCGAAATCCGCCGCACCATCAAATGCGGATTCACAATCCGATCATACAGTTTCATCACCGCATCCGTTATCATTCTCGCAGAAGCTGTATACTCTCGTAGATTCGCTGTTCCATGTGCATGCTTTGGAATCTTTCTTCCATACCGGTCCACTGTCACCTCCCCTGTATAACCTTTTCCACTTGTCAGATTCTCGATATCATATCCGACAGTCAGCACGATCTGATCCGTAACCAGATGCTTTTCTACAAGATCAAGTGTCAAAAGGTCCAGCATCTCTTTAACCACAATTTTCGCCTTTTGGGCATCATACGGGCAATGTAGTACCTGTCCTGCACCAACACTGTTATGCTCCGGCTGATACGCTTTTACATCTGCAATCGTACACGGTTCCCAGCCCCAGGCATGATCGATCAGAAGTTCTGCATTCACACCGAACATTTTATACAAAAGCTCTTCGTTATAAAATTCATTCTCTTTTCCAACCGAACATCTGGCAATATCTCCCATGGTATACAGTCCACATTGTTCCAGCTTTTTCGCATAGCCTCTTCCCACACGCCAAAAATCCGTAAGCGGTCTGTGATTCCACAAAGATCTGCGATAACTCATCTCATCCAGACTTGCAAACCGGAAACCATTCTCATCCGGTTCGCTATGCTTTGCCATGATATCCATCGCAATCTTTGCCAGATACAGATTCGTACCAATTCCAGCTGTCGCCGTAATCCCGGTCTGCTCATAGATTTCCCGCATTATCTTTCCTGCAAGTTCTTCCGGTGTCAGCCGGTAAGTATGCAGATAATCGGTAACATCCATAAAAACCTCATCGATTGAATAGACATGTATGTCTTCCGGTGCAACATACTTCAGGTAAATGTCATAAATCCGGGTGCTGTACTTCATATAGAGTGCCATCCTCGGAACCGCCGTGATATAATCCAGTGCAAAGCTCTGGTCTGCCTTTAATTCCCCGGTGTCACAGGATTGCCCGGTAAATTCATGTCCTCCATTTTTCCGCTTTCGCTCGCCGTTGATCTCCTTCACCTTCCGGACAACCTCAAAAAGTCTTGCCCTTCCCGGAATCCCATATGCTTTCAGCGCAGGAGAAACAGCAAGACAGATCGTCTTCGTTGTCCTCTCCGGATCGGCTACAACCAGATTCGTCGTAAGCGGATCCAAATTCCGTTCCTTGCACTCCACCGAAGCATAGAAAGATTTCAGATCAATTGCTACATAACTGCGTGTCTGCTCCGGCATTCGCTGCACCTCCTAACATTTTCGCAAGAGAACATATGTTCTTTTTCAATTATACTATATTTTTTCGCCGACCACAAGATTACAACTATAGATTTTTTATTTTTTAAGCAGTTGGATATTCAGATCCACATTTCCTTCAATCCCCGGCACGCTTCCTGTACTGGAATACTGCCACATACTGAACCTATACGGCGTCTGCGGAAGTTCTTCATAATCTGCATACCAAACCGGATAATCCAACAGCTTTTCCAGATCCAGTTCATACGCTTCCCACAGCATATTGCTGTAAATCATGGCATCATATCCCGCTTCTTCTATTTCTTTACAAAATACCTTCGCATTTTGTGTAAATTGTTCTCCCGTTACATCATCCGTCCGTGCTTCGTCTTCCAGAATATGCTCTGGATCGTACACAACCGGCATCTGAAGCTCCTGCCCTTTCAAATGTTCCAGGACAAAATCAGCCTCTTCCTTTGCCTCTTCTTCATTTACCGCCTGCGAGAAAAAATAAACACCCACATCTATTCCAGCTTTTCGGGCATTTTCCAGATTCTGTTCAAACTTCTCGTCTGCATTTAACGTACCTTCTTCACCATAGCCACGATATCCGATCCGCAAAATTGCGAACTCATAGCCTGCTGCTTTCACCTGCTCCCAGTCAATATCTCCCTGAAAAACAGATACGTCTACGCCAAGCCTTGAAGTATATTTTTTATCCTCATAACTCATCTTATTTTCATTTTTTACAAAAAGTGCTTTATCATACGGATTCTTCGCAACTGCTTCATTGATTTCCACCGTATAACGCTCTCCGTGTGCATCTACAAAATCAAGCGTATTTTTCTCATCTGTACTTTCCGCATTTTTTGCATCCGCAGAAGTTTCTGCTGTTTTCTTTCCAGAACATCCTGCAAGCAAAGCTACTAACATTCCGAAAATAATCCATCTTACTTTTTTCATCTATTCTCCATTTTTCTTCGTTATATTTTCCACAGATTCTAAAATGTAAACTGTGTATTGCTCCACAAAAGGTTATTATTTATCTCTTTTCTCTTCAAACCTGCAAGTGCAATTTTTTTATTTCAAAACATCTCATGTTATTGTTTATCAAGCCATCCTGTCATACTTTCATTTATCCAACTATTTCATCCGGTTCAAACTGCTCCGGATACACACTGCTTCCTTCATATCCGCAGACTCCCATCCTTGGCGAATTCGTAACTGGAAGTAACCACACCTCTTCACTGTCAATTTCTTCATCAAATTCGCCCTCTTCAAGCTTGTCTGCGCACTCGTCACACCAAAATGGTTCTTCACCATAAATATCCACAGCATTTATCCAGGATGCTCTGTGTTCCCCACAAATCGAACACTGAAATTCCGGTGGATTGTTTCTGGATAATATCACCACTTTTTTACTCTGCTTTGGTGCATTATAATAATTCAATACTTTGATCGCAAGTTCCGTAGTAGATCCAAAATCATACTCATATCCAAACAACATATCCGATTCAAGTATTTCTTTTAATTTGTGTTCCGTACTTTCTGCCGGTTCATCCCAGCAAAAATCATCATCTGGTTCCTTTTCATAGCTTACGCCATTAATCTCAAACGCACTTAAATGTCCACAGCATTCTACCCAGATATCACGGATAAACTGATCCAGATCATCCAATGTTGCATTCTCTTTGATCTGTATATTAAGCCAGTAATCTTTGTTGTACGCTCCATATAACAGCAGTTCAAAATACTTCTCTGTTTCTGTTGCCTTTTCGTATAAATCAACTCTTTTCTTACACGTTTGCAAATGTTTTACCATGCCTGTTCTGGTATATTCTTTACCGCAATATTTACAATAGCCTCTCGTACTTTTTCCCATTTGATGTTCTCCTTCACAACTTTTGTAACCCATATTACTGTAATTTATAATCCAAATTACTGTTTTGATAGTTCCAAGATAACTGTGTTTCCTATATTGTAAGGCTTTCTGATGTGTTTGTCACTCTTTTGTTTCTATCAGGTTACTAATGTAAAAGTTCGTTTACCTTTGCTTGAACAGCAGAATAATTTGGCTGCTGTACTTGGGAAGTACACACCTGTCGTGATGAGCAGTTTTCTTATTTTGATTGGATTTAAGTCTAGAGAATCTGCTATAGATTGGAGAGAACAATTCCCATGATTATTCGTGCAGTTCCACACGGCAGTCCGCAAGGATATCGTTCAGGCTTCTCATTGGAAGGGTCCAGTTTCAGGAGTTTGTTGACATCCTTCAGTCCGGACTGCGTCCCCTCGATTGACTTGTTTACACTTTCCAGTGCTTTGGAGAGCTTTGTGGTATCGCCGCCGATTTCAACGGTGATGCCCTGGATTCTGGATGCTATTTGCGTAACCACCTCCTCACAGGCATAAGAAAAGCCCATCTGCACGGAGCAGACAGACTAAAAATGGGGATAAAAATACCCTGCCAGCTTTCACCAGCAAGGTTGATTAGAATTTTTACTTGTAAAGGTCTTCCAACGTTATCAGCCGAACTTCACCTCGCTCTTGTGCCTGAAGAAGTCCATCTGTGAATCCGCCTTTCGAGAAGATATAGTAGTGATAGTTGTTGCCCTTTCCAAAAACTGAGGCATAATCCCGAATCAAATCGAGTTCATCCACACCGATTTTCTCATTCCGGTATTTGCATGAACCGATGATATAGTCTTTGCCCTCAACAGGAGTTCCAACGATATCAATCTGTATCTGCTTTTTCTTCTTCGGGTCTGTCCCCCACCACTGGCCGATTTCACTCAGCTCAATAGGAAGGCTATCCGAATAATAGAGCAGGTAATCCTGACACATCTTCTCATAAATTAGACCCATGTAATCAGGAAGATACTGTTTTACAGCGTGTGGATAGGTCTTTGCAATTCTGCCAGAGTCAATGGCACTCATATTGATTGGCACAAACCGATACCAGAAACGGAAGAAGTTATCAGCCAGCAGATAGATGGTTTTCTTACCCGGTTTTTCTGTAATCGGTGTTTCTTTCTTAGCAATGCCAAGGTCGATCAGCGTTTTCAGGTACTTCGATACGACCGAGTTTTCCTCGCCGACCTTCATCTTGATATCGTTCATTCGGGAAGCACCTTCTGCAATCGCTTTAATGATTGCATTATAAATAGCCGGCTCCCGGAGTTCCTGCTTCAGTAAGTTTCCCGGTTCCTCATACAGATAGCTGGAGCGGTCAAAGAAATTATCCAACAGAGCTTCATCCACACTATCTCGCACATCCAACTTATTGATATAGTGGGGAACTCCTCCCGTGATTCCATAAATCAGGGAATTGTCTTCTGCAGACAGATTTGGGTGGAACACAGCGGTTTCTTTATAGTCTAGCGGCTCAATCTTAAACTGACCAGTACGTCTGCCATACAACGGACTTTCTTTGCCAAGCACCTGACTCTCCATGAAGCTCATAGAGGAGCCGCAAAGAATCAGGTACATCTTGGACTCTGTCCATTTGTGATCGATGATGTGCTGCAGCATCGCTGAAATAGCTGGTTTTGCTTTTGCAAGATAAGGATACTCATCAATGACAAAGACAATCCTCTTTTCCTTTGAAAGTGCTGTCAGCTCATCCAAAGCTGCATCATAGGACCTGAACTCCGGTGCAGTCTCCATATCCGGCCGCTCAAAACTCATAATCGACTTTGAGAGAGCTTCCAGATTTCCCTTTCCTGTCGTGTTCAATGCAGAAAAGAAAATGGTAGGCTTATCTTTGCAGAACTCGTTGATCAGTGCCGTTTTACCAACACGCCGTCTGCCGTAGATGACAATGCACTCAAACTTATCACCTGCGTACCGTTTATTCAGTTTCCGCAGCTCATCCTCACGGCAATAGAATTGACTCATCTGCTCACCTCCAATAATTATACTCGTGAGTTAGTAACTCGTAAGTTACTTCTTTACGAGTATAATAAATCAGATAGTCTACAAAGTCAAGTAAAATAAGTCGAACCTTTAGAATCAATCGAAGTCCGACTGACTTGCCAGCTCTTTGTACGAATAGTCGTCATTCTGCCGTTCCGTGAACATATCGTTGACCAACCCGATGGTCGGCAGGTCGAGGTCGGCGATGCTGATACCGAGCTGTACACAGCGCAGCAAAAAGAGCGGGGTGCTTTATTCTCCCAGTCCGTACCATCGTTGCTCAGGCTGAAATCGCTGTGGCTCTGTTCGCGGCTGTCGCTGTTATGATCCAGACGGTGTGTACCAACAACATCCAACGGCATTGCCCACTTGAAGCACTTATTCAACTTATCGTACCATCCTTCCAGCAGCCTTCAGTCGGAAAGACTTTTGGTGGCAATACATCAGACTATCGTGCATGTAAGGTTTCACACGGATTAAATCTCCCTTTTGATGACACCACAGAAATTGATGGATTTGACAATCGGGTCAAATCACAATATCAAAGCGTGGTACACCAAACGGATACACTCGTTGACAATTTTCTGCATACTAAGTTCGATGAGAGAATGCGTTGGCTTATTCAGGTAATTCTCACTCTGCTTGCCGCGCATCAGTAGGCAGAGCAAGTCAGAGGGCAAGTCACAAACTCGACCGTACAGGATGATAAGGTTGCAGTGATACTTGACTTTTGTTCTATTCCACGTTCCAGGAAAGAGATTCAAGCATATCTTGGTCTCACCGGAAGAAACAACTTTAATGATAAATATTTAAAACCACTCTTAGCTTCTGGAAAACTGAAAATGACTATTCCAGACAAGCCAAACAGCCGACTACAAAAGTACGTCAAGACATAAATAAACTCCGCGGCACACCACCACGGAGAAATCTAAACATATAGGAGGACACACAAAATGAAAGCACATAAATATTGGTCACTCGGCGCACTTGCCTGCATGGCAGGGTGCTTCTACACAGGCTGCAAGAAACTGATGCAGGCTCACAAGTATTTTGCTTGTGGCTCTCTGGTCTGCATGGGCATGGCAATCTACTCAGGCCACAAAATTGCACCGAAGAAGAAAAAAGCTGAAAAGCCTGAAAAATAAGAACACACGCCGCAACAAGCGAGGGCTTTTTTGAACTCCAGAAGTTCACTTTATTTCCATCACAAACTATACGCTTCCATCATGAGCCGAATTCCGACTTTCAGGCCTTCCTCAAAAGCGGTCTTCTCCCATGCACAGCACACCGTCCCCTGCCGGTCCATGATCTTTTCCCATAGCGGAATCTTATCTCCAACATAGTCATCTACGAGTCTATTCATTCCGTTCAAGCTACGCAGCCACTCTTCCAGTTCTTTTTCCTTGGCCTTTGCTGCTTTCCCGGCATCTGTGTTTTTCTCTACTGGGTTGTTCTCCGTGTAATGCTCGTAGATCAGATCCAGCAGGTTCTCTACCGGCGGGTAATACTCCGGCTCTGTTTTCTTCAAATACTCCTCCAGCATTTCCTTCAGTTTTTCTATAATGCTACCATCCTTCCCAACTGAGATTCACATCCTCAGTTATGGCACATATTACCGCACACTTCTGTACATAGCAACCTATTTTTTGCGGTCTTTTGGACGGCCCATCTTCTCCTTTACCTTGTCCGGCACATCGATCAGCCCGAATCGATAGAACATTCCGTATATGTAGGTCACTCCCCGGATATCGCCCAAAGCTTTCGGGCGGTCTACCACTTCTCCTTTAATATTCTTCAGCGCCAGCAGCACTGAACTCCACGCTAAACTTTTACTCTTCTCCCGGCGGTCGATCCACAGCTCTTTCGTGTACTCGCCGCTTCTTCCTTTCCTCACCTCATAAGTAAATGGCAACCCGGAGTAGGTTTTGAATTTCACACCGGCATAGGCCAGAACCACTCCCCAGAAGTTCTCTTCTGTCGGATCAGCCCTCCACCGCTTCATCGCTCTGTATCTCCGCTGCCGCTCTGCTCCAACACTGATTTTTTCTTTCTCTGTACTTGGAAAATACACGCCTTTCTGATATGGCAGGTACGAGGTAACGGAGGCTTTGGAGAGTTGAAGAGTAGAGGATGTTGAGAGTATGGAGGTTTTGTAGTCTTGTGTTTCACGGTATTCTTGAAAGGTACCTTGCACCTTCTCTGCCACTTCAGATTCATACACACCGGCCGTGATGAGCAGCTTTCTTACTTTGATTGGATTTAATCCCAGTTCTTCGCCGATGGCCTGCAAGGACATCTCAGAATCATAAAGTGCCACAGCACTTTCCATCTGCTCTTTCAGATTTTTCCCGGCATCGTACTCTGGCTTCAACTTCTTCCGGCCACCGCCTGGTTTTCTTGTTTTCTTCATTTTATTCATGCAGCTCCAACGGCAGTCCGTCCGGGTCATGGAAGAAAGTCATCTTCTTGCCGGTGTAATCATCCACACGAATTGGTTCACATTCAATTCCTACCTCTGCCAACTCATTCACTGTCTGCTCCACGCTCTCCACACAAAATGCAAGATGACGCAGCCCACAGGCCTCCGGGCGGTTCACACGCTTCGGTGGGTTTTCTTCTGCAAAAATCTCCAGCTCTGTGTGTTCGTTAACACGCAGATCTAGCTTCCAGTCCTTACGCTCTGGACGGTAGTTCTCTCTGATAACAGAGAATCCCAGCTTGTTCACATAGAAATCCTTTGCAGCTTCGTAGTCAGATACGATGATTGCAATATGATGTATTTTTGATAAGTTCATTTTATATCACACTCCATTTCTTTTAATTTTGTCCTTCTTTTATTTCCATCACAAGCTATATGACAGCCTTCAAAAAATACCGTGTAAACTCCTGGAGTTCAGTTTGTCCACACGGCATTTATTTTTTTCTTGGGTTCTTGTTTATTTCAGTTTTTCGAGAATCTCATCCGCACTCATCCCGCTTGCCAGCAGCCTCTTCAGCACAGCCTCTGCTTCGGTCTTCTTCGCTTCTTCAGCGGCCTTAGCATCTGCCTTTGCCTTCTTCGATTCCAGGGATGCCACTTCTTTTTCGGCCTTCTTCAGAGCAGTCTTCTTCTCTTTCAGATCAGCCTTCAAAGTGTCAATGTTTGCGGTGATGGATGAAATCTCAGCAGTCAGGGAAGTGATAGATTCCTGCTTCTCCGCGATCTGAGATGCGTAGTCGGTACGGGTAGTTTTGGGACGGTTTTTGCTGCCTTTTGTTCTGGGCATAGGTGATAACCTCTTTCCTTTTATAGTGGTTTAAGTATAGCACTGTGTTGGGGGACGGGCAATATCATGAATTCGCAGTATAAAAATCCAAATATTTATGCTGTGTCTCACAGTATTTGATATAGCTTGTCATCAAAGAAAGGCATTGCACTCTGTCTACTTTTAATCCAGACGGGTGTGCCAGTTCATTGCGAGTTAATCTTAAATATGTAGCATATATTGCCTTTGCCGCATTATCAAGCGAAGGCGACAAACCCTTCACTGTCGGATATTTAATCTGATTTGTAGTCGCATCTTTCAACTTAAGAACTTCTAGCAATATGTTTTCATATTCCGCATACCGCTGCGAAACCACATTCTTCCCCTGTAAAGCATTTACATAAGTTGCTTGTAATGTCGGTTCTTTATTAGCAAGAAAGCTTTCCATTTTTTCTATAAGTTGCGTTGCCAAATACTCACCAGCCAATCCAAGCATAATAAGTGCTGATTCAAACGCATCTGCATTATAGCATTTTAAACTTTGTTCAATATAGAATTTTTCCCATTCATTAATAGATGAAATCGAAGAAATCTTCTGCATATAGGCATCTGGGTCATATGGAAAAATATCGCGTTCTTCTATACATTTCAATCCATATTTCGTAACATGAAAATATGGAAGGCTATCTCCGTAACCACCAATTGCACCAGGAGATAAAATATTATGATATGTCATCAAATGAGCTTCTTCATTAAACAAATCCAGATTATCATTATCTAAATTTGTATTGCTCAGATAATATGGATATTCACCCGGAACTCCCCATGCCATTGTCGGGATTTCTACCACTTTTTCTATCACGCCATGTTCAATGCCGATATACTCGACTAATGCTCGCAGAGCTGAAACAGTTCCCCTATAGCCGTACATTTCAAATGTCTTTTTCCAAGGAGTCTTTTCTGGATTTTTTTCTGCAAGAGCTTCAAATATCAAATTTCTCATTTCAAGACTTGTCATTACGAAATCCCTCCAATCTAACAGATTTCTTTTCTCACATCTCAGCCGATCATAAGATCGTTGCCTGCTGCTCACCACGGAGAGGTGTGTGATTATTACGAGCAGCGTGGGGAGCTACCGCTCCCATTATATCACAAGTCTGCAAATAGATCAGCCTTATACACGCCATCCGCCAACATTTTCTTGAAGCTGTCCTTTACTGTTGCGACATCCTCATGGTAGGTCATGCCGTACCAGGTGTCGTTGGTCTTCAGGACCTTTACGGACATCTTTCCCTGCTCCAGCAGCTCACCGATGAAGATTGGGATCAGATACTCGGCTTTCTGAGGATTGCTCGGTACTTCTTTCTCGAAAAACTCCTTGAAACCATTTTCCAGCACATCCAGAAAATCAGGAGTCAAGCCCCACATATTCATGGATACCAGAGAGTTCACATCCACAACTATGCCGTCTGCCTCTGCTCCACCTGCAGTCTTCACGATGTTCTTGGTCTCCACAACCTCAGTCAAGTTGTTATCCTCGTCCATCTTGCAGATACCACGGGTCACACCGCCATTATCAGACAGGGTGTTCTTCAGCACAAAGCCTGCCATACAGGACTTGCCGCCATTCACAAGATATTCATGGACAGCCTTAAAGCCTTCCTTGCCATAGTAATCATCTGCATTGATTACAATGAACGGGGTCTTGATTACCTTCTTCGCTGCAAGCACGGCCTGTCCGGTTCCCCACGGCTTTATACGGCCTTCCGGAAGTTCTCCCGGAATATCGTTGATATCCTGGAAAGCATAGTCAACAGTTACATTATGAGAAGAGCAAATGGAGGCAATGCGGTCACCAATAACATCTTTAAACTCCTTCTCAATATCCTTACGGATGATAAATACTACATGATTGAATCCAGCCTCAATCGCATCATGGATTGAGTAGTCCATGATAATATGGTCAGCATCATCGACCGGTTCCAACTGCTTTATTCCTGTTCCAAATCGGCTGCCGATTCCGGCCGCCATGATAAGTAATGTTGTTTTCATACTCTCTCCTTACTGTGCTTACATTGCTTTAACTGGGTATCCCTTAATACATACAGATTCGTATATTTATCTTATGATTATTTGTTCCGACCAGCTATATTCATAGGTTCTGACTCAAGTACCCGCTGAAAATTCATATTATACTTTCTTTAGAAAACTTTTAGGATATGTTCACTCATTTTATCGGTATTTCATAGGGTCTGACCTCAATATGGTCTATGCATTGTTATTGATGTTCAGACCGTTGGGCTGGTTGTTGATAACATAAGTATCTGCACCAAGAGCATCGAACACGGACTTTGCGATATTCCAAGAACTGCCGTTAGCACAGTCCAAACCAACCTTAACTCCTCTGAAAGAATAAACGCCCAGAGAAATCAGATAACCCATGTAGCGGTTACGTCCTGCTACATAGTCCACAGTGCAGCCGATATGCTCACGGTGAGCAAAAGGCAGCTCCGGCCAGTCCTTATCGAAAACATGAAGCTTGCCGTCAATGTAATCCTCTACCAGCAACAGAGTCTCCTCCGGCATCTTCTCACCATAGCAGTCGATCAGCTTGATACCGTTATCATAATACGGATTGTGGCTGGCAGAAATCATAATGCCGCAGTCGAAATCATCTACACGAGCAATGTAAGCCACAGACGGCGTGGTGGTGACGTGGAGCAGATAAGCATCTGCACCAGAAGCGGTCAGACCAGCAACCAGACTGTACTCAAACATATAAGAACTGCGGCGAGTATCCTTGCCGATGACGATACGAGCAGGATTACTGTCACCATTACGCTCACGCAGCGCATTGTAATACCACCCCAGAAAACGCCCAACCTTATAGGCATGATCTGCTGTTAGTGTAATACCAGCTTCACCACGGAAGCCGTCTGTTCCAAAGTATTTTGACATTTTTAGTTTACCTTTTTATTGTTCAATTGTTCATATAGTTTCACCCAAACAGAAACCGAATGATACCGTTATTTATCTTTTTTTCTCTATTAACAAATATTCCAAACACTATCGCAGCCACTAGGCTAACTATAAATCCGGTTAATCCATATGCAGGTTCTTTACCAACAAGCATGCCAAATATAAAGAAGAAAATCATATGAGTGTAAAACAAAACAGCACTCAATCGTCTCAAGTATAGTCCGCATTCAGCTTTTACAAATTTGAATTTCAGACTCTGAATCCAGCAAAAAAAAGACACACAAACAGCTACTCTTAAGAAAGTATTATCAAAAAACACATCTGTCGTAAACAAAACAATGAAACATAGAATAAGATACTGTTTTCCAATCAAATCAATCTTTTCCTTATATTTCCTGATAAGAGCTCCTATAAGCATGGCATATATCCCTGAAAACACTCTTCCATCAGCAATAGTCTTTTGCAGAAGAAAAGCAGCAGTTTTCAAGGTTCCTTGTAGAGAATCTTGGCTTTCTATTAAAAAGTTAGTGCCCTTAGTAGCTATAAATGATACAATAATTGCAAGAAAAACGTCTTTTTTTGGGAATCCCTTTTTAACAACAAAATAAAAAGCCATTGAAGCATACAAGGCCGCAAGCAGATACCACAAAGGATATGAAAAATAGTTTTGTCCTTGAAGCAGGATATTTCTAATATATAGAACTAACGCCTTGACAATGCCACACTTCTCAACAACTACAAATCCATATATAGCTAAAGGCAAATATATGAAACTCCATAACAGGTAAGTCTTCAAAAATTTATTTATTTGTCTTTTCAATTTATTTTGGTTGAAAACGCATTCATACGGTACAAGCAGGCTTCCGAACACTAAATACCCTGTAGATGTAAAAAAGAAAGGAACCGATAACGCAACAACCGTATCATACAAATCTTTTTTCCATCCTACCACTCCTATCATGGGTTCTGTGTGTATAGCAACAACACATATAGCCATCAAGAACTTTACAACATCAATTGCTCTGCTCTGCTCTGCTCTGCTCTGCTCTGCTCTGCTCTGCTCTGCTCTGCTCTGCTCTGCTCTGCTCTGCTCTGCTCTGCTCTGCTCTGCTCTGCTCTGCTCTGCTCTGCTCTGCTCTGCTCTGCTCTGCTCTGCTCTGCTCTGCTCTGCTCTGCTCTGCTCTGCTCTGCTCTGCTCTGCTCTGCTCTGCTCTGCTCTGCTCTGCTCTGCTCTGCTCTGCTCTCAAGATTTTATTCCTCTTTCACTTTATGTCAACAGTTTATATTTCACATTACAAATTTCGCAGTCCTTTTTTCTCAGTAGTCACTTCTTTAAAAATTTACGCACAATTTTTTTAATAATTTGAATATTTTGAGTAATATTATAAACAATGGCAAAAAGAAAACAAGTCGCTATTGTTAGCATATTAGACTGATTCAAACAAACTGCAGCTACAAGGAAACAACTCATTCCAATTACAATTTCTCTTTTATTATATTTGATTTCAATAACCTTATTAAGATCAACTGCTCTATAAACCGCAATCACCAAAAAAGATACCGCAGTTGAAATGGATGCAGCGTACAGCCCAATTTTCCCAATAAGAAAAATATTAATTAATGCATTGATTGCAGCACCGGCAACCGATGAATATCCCACCTGTTTTGTTCTTTTTAATGCAATATAGATTCCACTGTAAAAATTAACAAGACTATTAAAGAATATTCCAAAGTACAATATTGGCACCTGAAAAAAAGCAGTTCCATAATCGCCTTTAACCAGCACTTTAAAAATAATAGGGGTCGCTGCTATCAAAGCTAACATAACTCCAATCAAAAACTTAAATAAACCAGAAAAGAGTTTTGTGTAATATTCAGCGGGATCCCCATCATCAGAAACTTTTGAAGCGGTTTCTGTCCACGCCAAATTAAAAATACCGTACGCAGTACTATATAACGAAGGTATTTTATTGGCAACAGCATAGATTCCATTTGCCGCCGCGCCCATAAAGTTAATGATAATCAAACGATCTGACAGGTTTACAACCCATAATGCAATAGAACTAGGAACAATAGGCATTGAAAAATCAAGCAGTTCCTTAAGCGCCTTTCTGGAAAACTCGTCCAGTTTAAAATAGGCAAGCATACCAGATACGAATACCATATAGAGATCTGAACTCAAGTAGCCTATTGTTAGAGATATAATCACCCCTTGAAGACCCAAATGAAATCCCATCAGCATAACGGCTGTTGCAGCAAGATTGACCGCTGAATAAACCACAACACTTACAGAATATTTAGCATTGTATCCTAAACCACGAACGATTTGCCCCAAAAGTGAATAAAGAGCTTCGCTTAAAAAAAGCAAACAAATTAAAACTGCCGATAATGAATCGATTTTGAATAGTCTCAAAATCAAATACACAATCGGATAACATACTACAGACGATATGCCAATATAAACCAGCGACCCTGTCACATAAAGCGTTTTATTTTCAGCGCTCTTCGATGCAAGCAAGTAACGAAATACTGCTTGCTGTATTTGCATGGTTACAACCGGAATCAATAAACTCGCAATGCTTAAAATCAGATCGTAATTTCCATATTCTTCTGTTGTTAAGTATGATGTTAACAGCGGCAACAACACAATTGCCAAAAATTTAGGAATTAGCTGTCCAATTCCAAGTATAACTGTATTTATAGCTAGTTCTTTATTTCTATCTACCATATTAACAAATGTTCCTTCTTATTTTACAATAAACACATCCTCAACATTCTTTCGTAGTGACATCGCATAGGAAAATTCATTTTTATAATATCCAGTTGCAACAAACAAAATAATACGCTCGTTCTCCGGAATATTTTTGCAAATTTCCTTGAATTTTTTATTTTTCTTATAGTATTCGCCATTTTGGAGAATACAACTTCCAATTCCATAATAATGTAATGCCTCAACAAGAGCCATTGAAAACAGTCCGGCTTCAACATATACTTGATTTCTCTCAAACGTGTCATAAAACGCAGAGACGTCTGCCGTAACAACAAGATAATTTGGTACCTCTTGCTGAAAACCAGTATTTCCTGCAATCAATTCTCCTAGAGCATCATTTGTTGCCTTATCCTTATACAAATAAACTTTACTAGCTTGCCGATTACATGCAGTTGGAGCTTTTTGCGCGATTTTAATAGCTTTTTCCACATCTTCAATGATAAGGGATTTACTTTCAAACTGCCGCATTGAATGTCGACTATAAAAAAACTCTGGAAAAGGCTTGTCTATATTACTCATTAGATTTGCTCGTGTATCATACTTGATGCCTGCTGTAAGACCATCAATCCGATATGTATCATATGTTTTCAGTTTTTCCACCATAGCAGCATTTTCATAGCCAAGTCCTTTTTGCATGTCAACATAAGCATTCAAGACAATAATTGCATCTTGAAATGGCATACCATCGGAAGGGTATCCCATTTTCAAGTATTGATCCATCATTTCAAAAAGCACTGCAATCTTTTGCTGTCCGAAGCCTTTACGTGGTTCTGACAGTGACATACCTTTTTCAATCATATGGGTCTGACGCAGTATTTTCGATTCCTGTGCTGCTCTTGTAACGACTTTAGGATTATTATAATTCCATCTCCTATAATTACAGTAATCACGCCAAAATTCATATATCATCGAAAATCTATCAATGATGAATTTAATTTTTTTCTTTAATTCAGGCATTTGTTGCTCCTTTTTCTTGCAAGAAATTAACTACAATTTCCGTTGTTTTATACGCCTGTTGCTTCATATCCGAATGAATATTTTTCAACCTATTTTTATAAGCATCATGATTTGCTTCCAGTTGCCCAAACTTTGCAAATAATGTTTTCTCTGACAACTCATTCAAATCAATACAGTACTCACTCAAACCTATAGATTGCATAAATCCCTTCATTTTTTGCTCATACGATACTGATACAAATGGGATTCCCATTTTTGCCGAAAAAATATTACTATGATATCTCATACCGACTACAGCGTATAACTTGCCAATAACATATTGCTGAAAGTAAGTATCTCGTTCTTCCGAAAAAGCATCAATCATAAACGTATCAGAGTCTAACATGTAATCATTCATGACCTTTGTATCATTCAAGTTACCATATAGCTGTGGAATAAAAATAACGCCATATCCTTCTTTGACTTTTTGAGTTATAAATACCTTGAATGCTGTTGGAATCTGTTCTATTATCTTTTCATTTTTATGTACTGGATGCCACTTTAAATCCGTTATTGTGATGCCTATACATTTTTCGTGGTTCTCAATAAAATTTTTGAGCTCTGGATAGTTATTGTATTTCGTTTCGTTTTTATCAATATCAATATCATGCTGTAATGCTGAGTCCAACGCCTGTTCAACCTCAACACCCGGCAAAAAGTCCTTAACATATTTTACCGAAATAGGATCTCGTAAAACAATTCTTTCTGCACCAGAAATCACTTCTTTTCTAAGTTTATTTCTAGATGCGCAATTAAAAGGTCCCATTGATGGAGCATAAAAAATATATGGAATCCCCATTCGACGGATTAAATTCAAACGCCATAAATACAGTTTTTCCGCTTTAAAATATGTATCGCCAATGGATGGACCTCCTGGTGCATGTAAGACAACATCCGCTTCTTTTAATGCACGAATAAATTTTCTTGCTTCTTTTGTAAATGCAAACTTCCCTTTAAACAACAGAACAATGAAAAATTCCAATTGCGCCATTCTCGATTCAAGCTTCGGAAAGCGATCAATTTGGATTACATTTTCCGGCATACCAGGATATGGTGTAAATCCATTATTAGAAATCGTAATCGTGGCTCCCGGATATTTTATAAGGAGTTCGTCAACCATTGCTTTAACAGCAGCTTCATCTCCTCTATTTGCGTTATGTGAATGAATAACAAGTATATTCACAATATTACCTCCTCTATAGTCAACTGTCTTTTCTTTACTTTCTATTGGATAAGGAATCTAACTCTGCCTCATATCCTCTCGTCATTTTGTTTCTCTTTTCTTAACAGTATGCATATAAACATCCAAAGCAAGAAAGTGACACTCAACTCTTCTGTAATCTGTAAAATAGTATCTTCAATAAGAATACATATTACAATGCCCAAAGCTAGAGCAATATATTGATTGCCTTCTTTACGGGCTTTTCGCAATCCAGCATGTACTGTACTAAAAAAGAACATGTAGTATACAACCGCTACAACAGCTCCTAATTCAAGAAATCTCTTAAGTAACCCACTCTCTGTGACAAATCCTCCCCAATTCGCCTTTGCTCTAGCACCTGTTGCGGCCGGTCCAATTCCGAATATCCAATTTGTCTTCTCCTTAAATTTTTCTATGGAATAAAGCCAGCAATCTATTCTACCCGTATTAGATGCACTATTCTCAGACCAGTCAAAAATGGATTGTAGTCTATTCAAATAAAAAGCAATAGTCGAATTATTTCTACTCAAGGTAGTTCCCAAAATCGCTAACAACATTCCAATGATAAACATTATCAATATAACTTTAAAAACCTTTAAAAGATTCACTCTTCCGCCAATATAAACATAAATAACTATTGCACTTATGACAAACGCTACTAATGGTCCTCTTGATGAAGACATAAGCAACCCAACTACATTTATAATCAAACAAATTAGATTAAGTTTGCTTGTATTTGTATAAAAATCATAAAACGAAACAACCGAAATCATTGCCATTATTGTTCCAAATGTAAGGAATGACCCTGAAAATACCATTGCTCTTATCACACGCGAACCATTATACATTATTCCTAAATATTCATTTTGAATAATATATGAGCCAGAAAACACCTCGTATATGGCAAATATAGAGAGAACCACTCCAATAGTCTTGAATAAATTTAGTATTTTCCTAATTTCACAGTATTCCAATAAATACAGAATAGATGGTATCATCATCATAAAAAAAACATACTGATAAAAAGCAAGATTTCTTTGGCTACTATTTTCAACATTTATTACTTGAATCAAAAATAATTCAATACAAAACATGTACAGAATCACACTGTCTTTTGCAGTTGTCTGTATTTTTCCCTTATTTACTAATAACCTCTTTCCGTAGCCGATCAATCCAATAAGTATTACGCAGAAAAAAAAATATTTAAAAACCATTCCAAACTTTGTATCCCAAAAATTAAAAGAACACAAATATATTATGCAATACAGAAGCAAACTTTCATTTATCTGTGTTTTTTTAATCATAAAATACCTCCAGTCAAATTTCATCTCTTTAAACAATAGAAAATATCCGTCATCCAAAATCTACTCCGGCCATAATATTTTATATATGGGAAAGCAAGGAAAGCCCGAATCACATTTTTGGTTTCTAATATATTTTTTCTTTTTTTATACACCACTAATTGCTCACTTAAAAAGCTTATATATTTTTCATGTCGTATATCTTTTTTGCAAAAAAGAAGCATCCTTGAAATTATATCAATTTCGGTATTTAGTCCTTCCAGTCTATATTTTAGACTTCCTCCACCTCTACTAGATGCGTTCTTATCATGCCGTCTAAATTCTATAGTGTCTTCATTATATATATATGCAGTTTCAGACAAAACAGCTTTTCCCCATAAAAGGCAATCATGTGCATAATTTTCAAACCACACATCATCATAATTCTCTAGCAAACATCTACGAAAGCACATTGAACATCCAGGTCTTGCTGGTTTTATCCAACTTCCAATACGATTAATCTTTACCAATTGTCCATAAAATTTCTCAAAATTAACTTTTTGTGGATGTTCCCCATCATAAAATGGGTGAACATTAGATGCTAGCAGTTGAATTTCCGGGTGCGAATTCATTATTTCTGACATTACCTTAATTTTATCTAAATGCCATATATCATCTTGATCGCAAAGAAAGACTATATCTCCATGCGATTCTTTCATTGCATCGCTAAAATTCAAAGAATACCCTTTATTCTCTTTGTTTCTTACGACATTCCATTTGTCTAATTTGTTTGTTTTGATATACTCCTGCACATACTCATATGTTCCATCAGTGGATCTGTCATCGTAGATTAAAACCTCATCCGGTAACACTGTTTGATTTTTTATTGACTCAAGCTGTTCAGAAATATACTTTAATCCATTATATGTTGTCATCACTAATGAAATCATAACATCCTCACTCTACTCCAGACTCAATAAAGTTTCGATAAAAAGCATCTCTCTTCTTATTTAAGTCTTCTTTGTTATACTCTTTTGATTTCTCAAAATTCCGTTTTGCTTCTTCAATTTGCAGTTCTGGTTTCATCATTTTTTCGAGTATGTCAGCAAGTCTAACATAATCAGCTTTTTCAAACAGGCACTCATCTGAAACTAATTCATAGTTTCCGCCAACATTCGTGCAAATCACTGGGCATGCTCTACTCATTGCCTCCACAATAGATCTGCACAAACCTTCCATAAAACTAGGCTGCACATAAATATCGATTGAATCAAGCCATGAAAAAACTTCACTGTGCGGCTTCGCTCCCAAGATAGAAACACAATCTTCCAGATGCAATTCAGCGATTAACTTTCTCAGTTTATCTCCTGATCCATTTCCAATCATTTCATACTTGAAATTATTTAGCCCTCTATTTTTTAACTCTCCCATGGCACGAATAACATACTCCTGCCCCTTCCAGCCAACATCCAAAAAAGCAGCTGTTCCTAGCACAATCCTGCCTGTATGCTTTTGTATTTTCAGAATACGATTTTCAAGCAATTTATCGTCTGAAGGCATAAGCTCAACATCAGAGCATCCCAACATTTCTCCTTTGCATGGATATCTTTTTTGTAAGGCTTCATTTGTCACATACACGCCATACTTTACATTTTTCATTAATCGCTTATATTGATTTTCTTTGAATCCTGCAACAAATTTTCCGTGCAAGCTATGATACCACAATGATTCCCATGCAAAACCAGTAACCTCAACCAAATACGGCTTATGATACTTTTGTGCGTATTTTAACGCCGTATTAGTATAGATATTTCCTAAGGATCGAATAATCACTTTGTCTGCTTTTTTCACTTCAGATTCAATGGTTCTTTTTGCCAACATTCTCTTTTGACACGACAATGCATTTGAAAGAGGTCTATACATATCAGGGAGTGCCACACAGTGATCAATTGAATTACCAATTTCATTAAATTTTATCCGCGCTTCTTCCTTTGTGTAAATTCGATCCTCTCTACGCAATACTACAGTTAACTCGTCACAGTATCCTTTATATCGGCTCCAAATCTGCGAATTAAAATTTGGGTCTGTATAAAGTGTTCCTTCTGAATCATATTTCCACCTAGATCCACCCTGTATAAACAATAAATTCATTACTATTCCTCACATTAAACATTTTTTACTCGCTTATTTCAGTCAGCATTTTCATAGTTCTTTCCAGGCCTTGTTTAATATCATATCTAGCTGTCCAACCAAGTTTTTTCAGTTTAGAACCATCAAGTCTAGCCTTTGTTGCCTTACTGTATCCAGCTTTTTCGGTTTCGTCAGGCAATTCAAATACAACCTCTTTACCCGCAAAATCAGCAATAATCTTTGCAAGATCTTTCAACATAATATCAGACGCTTCATCCGCAATGTTGTAGGCCTCACCACTTTCACCCTTCAGAATAACTGTTAAAAATCCTGCCACTGCATCTGCCACATAGGTGTAAGAGTAGTACTGTGTTCCAGTACTCTTCAAAACAATGTTTTCGCCGTCCACTGCCTTTTTAATAAACTGTGAAATTGCTTTTGTATCAGTTTTTAACATAGTTGGACCATAAGAGCGGGTAAACCTAGGAATAACGACATCCAAATTTTCCTGCTTTTTATATGCTTGACATAGAGCTTCACCACAACGTTTACTTTCTGGATAACCAGCTCTCAGTGTATTCGAATCAATGTAGCCACAGTACCTCTCGTCGAAGAATTCTACATCTCCTCTGTTTTCTCCATAAATTTCATTTGAGGATGCGAATGCAAAACGTTCTGCATGATGTTTTACCGCAAATTTCAGAAGATTATTTGTTCCGATAATATTTGCAGTCACAGTTCCAATCGGGTCTGTTGCATATGCCACTGGATGCGTATTACTTGCGAGATGAACCACAAAATCTACCCTATCAGCATTATCCAACTCGAGCGGCTCATTGATATCATGTGACACAAATTCAAAAAGAGGTGATGCCCAGTACCTCTCAAATCTATTCTTTGCCTTGTCAAGATTCCGTCCCAATGCATATACCTTGCAATTCAATCCATGCAGGTTTTTTTCCATTAAAACATCAATCAAAAAGCTGCCAATCAAACCGCTGGCTCCAGTAATTAAAATGCTCTTATTGTCCAGTTTTTCCCATGGCAATTCCAAACTAGCTACATATTTAATGTCTTCTCTATAAATTGAATTATCTATCATAGTACTCTCCTTATTTCAGCCAGCTGTCTTTATCTGCCTTTAAGTAAGCCTTGAACATTTCAAGATCGTCTTTAGTCGTCAATTTGATGTTCTTATCGGATCCGGCTGCAAAGTAAAGGCGTTCTCCTAATTCAACCATCATTGTGTTCGTATAGGACGATCCGTAAATACCGATTTCTTTTTCAAATGCTTCATGGTATTTACGATCCAGTAAATCAAATTTGTAAGCCTGCGGTGTGGAAACACGACGCAGAGTTTCACGCGGGATATACTGCGTGGTCGTGGCTTCATTCTCCTTATCCACAACAAAGATCTGCTCATTGTACGGCATAGATGTTACAGCATTTCCATATTGCTTGCATTTACTGATAACATCTGTAAGTACAGACGGCTCAACAAGAGGACGAATGCCGTCGTGGATAATTATCGTATCATCCGCATTTGCCTTTCCCTCCAAGTTGTAAACACCGTTTCTAATAGACTCTTGACCCGTGCTTCCGCCTGAAACAACCCATTTCAATTTATCAATATTAAATTGCTTAGCATAAGCCCACAGAATATCATGCCAGCCGTCAATACAAACTACTTCAATAGCATCGATTTGAGGATGCTTCTGAAAACTTTCTAACGTATAAATAAGAATCGGCTTATCATATACATTAATAAACTGTTTTGGAATGTCCTGCCCCATACGATGTCCTGAACCACCCGCGATAATAATTGCAATGTTTGCCATACTGCTTAATCTCCTTTTTACTTCACATTAAAAATACTTTTTAAAGAAACTACCATAACCATAAAGTTCAAAACGAAATAGCCTATGGTAAACAAATCCATAATATTGAAAATTACCGCAATCAGCATTAAGACCTGAACGAACCCTGCTATAGATGTTAAATTCAGGGCAACCAATTTAACGAAACCATATTCTGATTTGTCTTTTACAGATTTCATTGAACCTTGATCGCCCAGTGTCGTAATCGCTTTATGCATGACGAAGCGAGGAAATATCACAAATATTCCAGATAATGCTCCGAGAATAATATAGAAGTCTGGCGGCAACTGCACAATACTTTGGAATAATCCAGGATTGTGTGCTGCTGCCACACCCCAGCCAAAGAAGGATAAAACCATAGCGATGTAGCCGCTCATTGCATCATATACACTGCCCATCTTCGAAAATTGCTTTTTATACCTTGCAATGTTTCCATCGACTCCATCTAGAAGATTCCACAGAAAAAACATCAACCATCCAACAATTAGGACTTTCTTTGTACTTCCAATACACATGAGCACAAATCCAACAATTATCGGAATAATAGAAATCAAAGAAACCGTATTGGGAGAAATGCTTGTATACAAGAATGGAATAGTCAAGATATACGATAATGGTCTTCCAATATAAAAAGCAAAATAGTCATTTTTTGCTGACTTTCTCTTTTCTGGACTCATCGTTTTATTTTCAATATCTTTAGGTGTAATCATTTTTATTATTTCTCCCTTAAAATTTAAAAGTAGTCTTCAATCTATCTAATTCTGATTTTCCTCTCTCAAAATCAGTGCCGCACTTTCTTTCGGTGTGTATCCTACTGTTCTGAGATATGAAAATCATCTCAGAACGGACATCGGATAATAAATCATCGGTTTATCAAAAATAGGTAAGAGCTGCTTGCTCGTTACTTTCGTTAATGGATATAGACGAGTGCCCGATCCACCTGCTAAAATAATGCCTTTCATAACATCTATTCCTCCGTCATTTATAATCTCTCAAACAGTTTCCCGTGTTCTTCTGAAACTCTCCGAGCGTTAAACCTGTTATGCACATCTTCAAATCCCTGTGTCACCAATCTATCTTTCAATCCATCTTCTTGATAGATTCGCAACACAGCATTACTTGCTCCAGTATCGTCATCCACTTCAACAAGTAAGCCATTTTCTCCATCTCGGATTATATTCGGAATGGCATCCACTCTGCTTGCTACAATAGGCTTGCCTGCTATCATATACTCAGGCAGTGCCAGTCCAAAGCCCTCCCAGCGACTCAGTAGACATGCAACATCGAAAAGCTCCACATAACTCATCGGATCATCAACCCATCCAGTAATATGTAAACTATCCGAAAAGCCATTGTCCTTCGCATACTTTCTGATTTCGTCTTCCTGATTTCCATTACCAACGATAATAAAGTGTGCATTTGGAACTTCATCTTTCACCTGCTTTGCCATCTTAATAAAGACATCTGGTGCTTTTTGCTGACTTATTCGCCCAACCATACCGACAACAAATGCATCTTCTGGAATGTTCAGGTCTTGCCTTTTTACTGCACCATGCGCTCCATTTTCATAGGCCTCGATATCCACACCGTTAAAAATGACTTGCAGTTTATCCTCTTTGCATATTTTCTTATCCAGTGCTGACTGTTTTTCTGCATCTGAAATGCAGATGATTTTATCGCAGAACGGTGCTGCAATTTTTTCTATCATTGTGTATATTGCTTTTTTCTTTGCCGAGCAGCGCATGTTGAACGCCCAGCCATGTGGGTTGTATACACAGTGGTTCTTTAAACCAATATCTGCAATACGAGCAATAGCCCCCGCCTTGCTGGAATGAGCATAGACGATATCGGGGTTATATTTCTTTATCAGTGCTCTAACCTCTCTAATCGCCTTTAAGTCATTGCCACCAATGGCTCGCGTCATCTCGACTTGTTCAAAAGAATCAACCAAACCTCTGTAGTCTTTTTCATGGAAATCCTGTGAGCAAACCAATATATTCTTGAACTTTTCTTTGTCCAAATACTTGAGAAGCATTCGGATGTAGCGATCCACGCCACCTGCGGCCTGCGCCACATGCAGTATTCTGATTTTATTCTTCCTCATCCCTCAAATACTCCTCGTCATTTTTCTTCCGCAAATCTATGCACACATCCGCTCATCGCAGATAGTATTTCTTTTTCCTCTTACCGCTCACGCGGCTAAATGTTTTCTTATGCTGTCGTATCCAATTACCCCAGCAATCATGTTTTCTACTTCATAAAACATCCGTTGAGTACACTCGTCTCTATTCCTCTATAACCGAAGTGTTATCATCTTTTTTCTAAGTGTTGCTTTGTAGTGTGATGTTCATTTTCAACCATTAACCTCAAGTCAACATCTTCGCACCTTTACGCAATACATCAGCACTTAGTTTTAATTTATCATATCATCGTTATTTTTGTATGATATGATCATTGCAACCACCTTTGCTCAACGCTTCAACACTTAGCGTTTCTATATGTACCCTCGTTTTACTTTTTGTACTGCCAATAGTGGAATTTCTTCACGTTATTGAGAAAAACAGCATTTTTGCTATGTATCTCCCACCATCCATACAACCATCAGACCTCAACTGATTTTGTTGAGTAGACATTTCTGCACTCTACATACTTAAAAGAAGTAGCCTTTTCAGCATTTCGTATGCTTTTTATTGACCTTTTACAACAATCCTACTTCGATCCGACCTTCCCAAGCACAACTGCCACGGTCTTAAACAGAATCTTAATATCCAACCCCGGACTCCACTTTTTAATATACTCGGTATCCAGTCTTACAACTTCTTCAAAGTCTGTGATATTACTTCTTCCGCTGACTTGCCACATACCGGTAAGTCCCGGCTTGAATGCCAGTCTGGAGCGGTGATGCATCTCGTATTTCTCCCACTCGTCCACTGTTGGCGGTCTGGTTCCCACAAGGCTCATATCACCTTTGAGCACATTCCAGAACTGCGGGAATTCATCCAGAGAGTAATCACGGATAAAGTTTCCGATTCCTTTGATAATACGCGGATCGTTATCCATCTTGAACATCATACCATCTTTGATATCGTTCTGCGCCATCAGCTCTTTCTTCCGCTCTTCTGCATCCATATACATGCTTCGGAATTTGTAAATGTTGAATTTTTTGCCATTTTTTCCGATTCGCACCTGCTTAAAGAAGATCGGTCCCGGTGACTTAATATAAATGATTGGTGCTACAAAGATAAAAATGATACCTGTCAGTAGCATTCCAACCAGTCCTCCGCAGATATCCATCGTCCTTTTGAAGATCAGCTGACCGGCGCTTACCATATTGATGCTGGTCGAAAGCACCGTATATCCTTCCAGCTTTTCCACAATCTGGTTGGAAGAATCATCCGCAACTCTTGCCAGCTTGATATGTATGGTAATTCCCATGATACCGAAATTTTTGATCATTTTATCCGGAAGCGCAAGCTCTGTCGGAATGCTGAAAAGTGCTTCATCCACCCAGTTCAACTGCGCAAAATCTTCAATCGCACTCTCTCCACAAAATACCGGGAATCCATGATAATTTGGAATTTCATTTTCTTTTGCATCAATAATTCCAATTCCCATTACATGAAACTCACTGTAGGGATTGCCGGTAAATGCCTCCACAATTTCTCTATAATTCTTTTTTCCACCGACCAGAAGGATCGCTCTTTTCCCTGATGCAGGGCCTCTGTGCTTGGAAAGCCATTTTTTCAACAAAATCCTTCCTATATATAATACGCAGATCGATATGATTGGGAATGCAAATGTGACAACTCGTGAGTAATTGCTCGACTCTTTCATTGCAAACAAATAGACAATCACACACACGGTCACGATGATCGCGTGCTTTGCGACTGCCTTAGCCTCCAACCAGTATCCTCTCCTCAAGATTCCTCTGTAGCTTCCCATCGTCAGGCCAACAACCAGATCGATCGCCGCAATTGCAAAAAATACATTCCGATAAAGCGGTGCTTCCCTGTAATATGCAGTCCCATGACGTAACCACTGAGCAAGTAAATAAGATACTTCCAACAATATTAAATCTAACAAAATAAAATCCCAGTGTTTTAACCAACTGGATGTTTTCTTTCTGTACATAATTAAACCCGACCCTCTTAAACATTACTTTCGTAATTCGTTTTCTCTAACATTTATAACATATTTCATATAAAAGGTAAAGCAATCTCCATGTACAATTCTCTTTTTTAACATTTTATCGACTTTTCGCACAAAAAAGTCATTAGTTTTGTGTACTTTTTTCCTAAAAACTAATGACTTTTTAATTATTTATCGATTATTGTATTTTCAATTATAGATTTTTACCTTTCCATACAATAATCATCTTTTTTTGCTGCTGCAATCTGATTTCTGACAGATTTTCTACTTTGTCAGTGCAATAATTGCTTTCACCACATCGTCAATTCCCATCTCAGAGCTGTCGATCAGCGTTGCATCTTCAGCCTGCTTAAGCGGTGCGATCTCTCTTGTCATATCGCGCTCGTCTCTTTCCTGGATATCCTGCCTGATCTGTTCAAAATCACAGGCTTCTCCTTTTCCTTCCAGTTCTTTGAACCGGCGCATTGCCCGGCATTCTACACTTGCAGTCAGATACACTTTAACATCCGCATTCGGAAGTACATTGGTTCCGATATCTCTTCCGTCCATAACGACATCTTTTTCTTTTGCAAGATTCCTCTGCAGATCCAGAAGCTTTGCACGGACTGCCGGTACTGCCGAGCTTACGGATGCCATATTTCCAACCGCTTCCTCACGAAGCTGTGAAGTGATGTTTTCTCCATTCAAATAGACCTGCTGCACACCATTTTCATAACCAAGCTCTACCTTTGCATCCTCGCATGCTGCCTCGATCTTCTCTACTTCTCCCGGTACGATCCCCTTTTTCAGAAAATGTACGGCAAGTCCGCGGTACATTGCCCCGGTATCTACATAGATGAATCCCAGTTCCTTTGCAACCAGTTTTGCGATCGTGCTCTTTCCGGCACCTGCCGGTCCGTCAATTGCGATATTATATCCCATTTTATATCCTCCCTGTTTCACTCACATTTTCTGTTCCTGTCCAGATCTGACGGTTCCTTTTCCGGCTTTCCGCTGATATTCTCATCCTCAGCTTTTCTCACCTTCCATCCGGATCATTTCCTGTTTACGCCATCTCTGGATTGCTGTGCGATATCTATAATCCAAAAACTACCAGATATTACTTCCTGCCGCATATGCAGTCGACCATGCGATCTGCAGATTGAATCCACCAGTCAGTGCATCCAGATCCAGCACTTCCCCTGCAAAATACAGTCCCTGTACCAGCTTTGACTCCATCGTAGACGGATTGACTTCTTTGACTTTTACACCGCCCCGTGTAATAATTGCCTCTTTGAAATCCCGAAGCCCGGTCAGTGTCACAGTAAAATGTTTAATCAGATGGACGAAATTCATCCGCTCTTCTTTTGTGATCACATTGACCTTCTTCTCCGGATCAATGCCGCTTAAGTGGATCATGACCGGAAGTAATTTTGCCGGAAACAGTCCGGTAACTGCATTTTTAAACTGTTTATTATGGTTTGCATCAAATTCCCGCAGCACTCTCGCATCCAGCTGCTCTTCGGAAAGTGCCGGCTTCAGGTCGATGACCAGCTTTAACTCATGCTTTTTCTGCAGGATTTTACCTACATAGGCACTCGCACTGATGATCAGTGGTCCGCTTACTCCAAAGTGGGTGAATAACATTTCTCCGAAATCACTGTACAGCTCTTTCTTTCCGTCATAGACCGTTGCCTGGACATTCCGGAGGGAAAGCCCCATCAGTGCCGGAATGTACTCTTCTCTGACATTCATCGGAACCAGGGAAGGTGCAGGATCGGTGATCTTGTGTCCCATCGCTTCTGCAAAGCGATAGCCATCTCCGGTGGAACCTGTTGTCTGATAGCTGACACCACCGGTTGCGATAATGCAGGCATCCCCTTCTTCTTTGCTTCCATCTGCCATGACAAGATAGGAAAATCTTCCATCCTCTGCCACAACCTTTTCTACATTGGAATAAAGATGGATGTGTACTCCATTTCGCTTCATTTCCAGCTCCAGTGTGCGGATAACATCCGAAGAATGATCCGACTGCGGAAATACACGGTTGCCACGCTCTGTCTTCAGACGCAATCCTGCATTTTCAAAGAAATCCATCACATCCTGGTTGGTAAATCCGTAAAAACTGCTGTACATGAATTTCTCATTGGATACCATATTTTGGAAAAGCTCTTCTACATCACAAGCATTGGTGACGTTGCATCTGCCTTTTCCCGTGATAAAAAGCTTCTTTCCAAGTTTTTCATTTTTCTCAAATACGTGGACTTCATTGCCATTTTTCGCCGCAAAGATCGATGCGAACATACCGGCAGCTCCGCCCCCTACGATCAGTACTTTACTCATTTGATCCTTACCTCATCTTCTACAGGCTCCAGTTCATCTCTGGAATAAACCTGATATTCGTCCCAGATGTCCTCCAGTGTCTCCAGCGTCTCGATGACATCATCCTGCTTCTTCATACAGAGTGCAACCACCAGTGCATTGATCACACTGAGCGGTGCAACCAGGGAATCTACGATAGATGCCATATCACTCTTGGCGATCAGATTGCAGGAGGAATAGAGATTCATCGGTGAATTCACACTGTCGGTCAAGGTTATTACCTTTGCTTTCCGGTTGCTGGCAAATTCCAGTGCTTTTAATGTACGCATGGAATATCGCGGAAAACTGATCCCGATGATCACATCTTCTTCCCCGATCCGGATCAGCTGCTCAAAAATCTCGCTGGAACTGTTGGTATCGACCTCTACCACATCCTCACAGATCAGATTCAGATAGAAAGTCAGGAATTTTGCCAGCGGTGCGCAGCTTCGGATTCCGATCACATAAACCTTTTTTGCCGCAAGGATCGTATCCACCGCCAGCTCAAATGCATGATTGTCCACGGATTCCAATGTCTGCTTGATCTTCTCGATATCAGACTGCAGAACCGTCGCCAGGATCTCGCTCCGGTCGATCCGTCCGTAGGTCACTTCCATACGCTGGATAGAATTCAGCTTGGTACGCACCAGTTCTCCCAGTGCTTTCTGGAATTCGGGATAGCCTTTATATCCAAGCTGTGTTGCGAAACGGACAACCGTTGATTCGCTGACACCGACTGCCTCTCCCATCTTTGCAGCCGTCAGGAAGGCTGCTTTATCATAATTTTCTTTGATGTAATCCGCAAGTCGCTTCTGTCCCTTGCTGAACTTCGGATATTTCTCATCAATTCTAATCAGTAACTCATTTTTTGTGCTCACAATTTGCCTCCAGTATCATTTGACAAGGGACGATTCCTCGTCCCCTGTTAAGCTTCCCATATAGACTCTCTAAAATATTCATAAATAAACAATGGAAAACTATTGATAATTCCTATTTTTCCATTTTTTATAAATTTAGTCTTTTGAAAATCATATAATCTGTCCTGAGTCAGCTCATTAAATAAATCATTTCTTTCAGGCAATTCATATCTTCCTTTTATAATACAGTTTAGTTTGCGTAAACTGTTTCGGCATAAATCATACCAGTCATTTTTCGATAAATGTCTGAAATCCTGATATTTTTTTATTTCATGAACTGTTTTCTTATATTTTTTGATATCATCAATATCAAGCATACATCTGCGATAACATTTTTCTTCTTCAAATGCGTATTGATCCCTTAACGACTCCACCATTGGATAATTAATATACAGCTTTCCCAAATCTGTCTCTTCATTAAATGTATTTAACATTTCTTCCAGAATATCTACATCTTTTTCTTTCGCTTTCAGATTATTATTATGGCCATCATAATCAAAAAACAAATATATTTCCATAAAATCATTTCGTTCAAAACCTTCCAGTACTTTTTTCGCCTCTTTATTCGACTCCCTTAGTACTTCAATTACATCGGTCTCAAACTCGTCCTTCTTTAATTGTTTCCACAACATGTAAATATTTTCTCCTGCCGGAAACGTAATCGGCACAAGCTCGCATTGTTCCGAGAAAAAGATTTGATTCAAGTTCCATACAAGCTGCTTTTCTGTCCGTTCACCCTCATAAATAATCGCTATGTATTTTTTAATCATCAAATGCCCCCGCATTATAAAGCTTTTGCAAATTATGTGCTTTTCTCAATTCCTTATTGGTTGCTTCACTGAATGATTTAATCTTTCCGTTCTGGATACGCAAATAACAATCTGGTCGAAGCAGATCATTACTCATGATATCTGTATTATGTGTTGTCAGTATACTTTGTGTCTTAGGAAGTTTCAAAAGTTCTTTTACAACTGCTGTTGCAAGATTATTATGATAAAATGCATCAAATTCATCAATAAACACAAGTGATACATTTTCCAAATGCATCAGCCAATAATAAAACAATGTCAATGAACATGTTCCTCGCGAAGCCACACTATAAAAATTCACTTCTCGCTTACCAAATTTACAGAACAATTGTTGTTCACCTTCTATTTCTTTAGCTACTAATTCATATTCTATACCTAATTCGTGTAAGAACTCCTGAAAATCTTTTACCTTATTACGTTTGATAATTCCCTGTGCAATTTTTTCAGTGCCGTTATAATATCCTTGATAATCATTTTTTTCCAAAGAACTGAACCAGAGCATCCGATCGACAAATCTCATGAATTTAGTAAATACTATACATTCTTCTGTGTTCTTCAAAACTGTATTATTAGAAACATATTTTACAAACGAAATGTTCTTCTCTGTCAGATTTGTATTCAATGTCTCTGCCCCTGCCAGCAGTACCTCTCCTTCATGCGTTTCATAATTATATCTCAGATAAATATCTCCATTGATCCAGACCTTTTCTTCCAGTAACTTTTGTGCACTTTCTTTTTTATACCAATATTTCAAATTTCCTTCTTCAAATTCAAATTCGTAATAAAACTCAGTCGGCTCATCTTTTTCCAGATTCCCATATAACCGATAGAATTCAAAATTTCTTTCTTTATCTGTTAAGTGTAAAATAATATCGAATAAAGCATATCCCAGATTACTTTTTCCGCTCGCATTTTCCCCATATACGAGTGCGGTTTTTATCGTCCTATTATGAACTGCTTTATCACTAAATCCATAATTATTTATTTTAGATAAATCAAGCAATAAGTCCTCTTTAAAATTTTTAAAATTTTTCAGCCAAAACTTTTTTAACATTGCCTTCTTTCCTCCTGTCTTTTCATATTACACCAAAAAAAAGGCATTTACAATATTCATCCGTAAAAAAACTACAGTTATATATCATAAATTCCCTTTAAAAAAAGTTTTTTTAGCTGGTACACTGTTTTTATTTCTTTTTCTATCCCATTTATCATTTTTATCATCTTTCCTCCGTTTATGTAATAGTAATTATCCAATGGTGCAATACATTCATCTATCCAACAGCTTCTTCTCGCAAACACTATAATCTGAACCTCTGAATCTATACCTTCTTTTTTTATTCTATCTATTTCGCTATCATCCACATCATCAATAATTTTTATTTTCGTTCTCTTACTATTTCTTTTCAAATATTCTTTCTTTAAATCATTTCTCACCTTGTTCCATTCCACAGACTTGTCATTTTTCGTAACTTCAACAACATATTCCTTTTGTTGAAACATATTCATACATTTTTCTAAAATCTCTGTTTCTCTTTTCAAATTTTTTACTTTTGCATATTTAACTGATTTTTTTATCATATCTATAGGCACGTTTACTTCATTCTTTAAAATAAATTCAAAAAGCATTTTTTCTATTTTAATGCATCCACAATAGATCCTCCCATTCTTTTTCCGCTCGTATACTATTTCAATTTCTATATCTTCTATTAAAAATATATATTTGAACTTTCCATTATTTTCTATATATTGATTTTTCAAATCTTGTTCAGTAATAATATCTTTTAATGCCATACACAATGTAGTTTTTCCAGCTCCACATTTTCCAAATACGCACGAAATCCCCTGATTCCATTCTATTGATAATTTTTCTATAAAATTTCCATAATTTTCTACTTCAAAGCAAGACAGCATTTAACCATTTCCTTTTTTATTGATTTCTTATTATAAATTATATGCCTGTCCTTTTTTTATATGAAAAGAACAGCTTTTTGTTGCCAAAAAGCTGTTCTTACTAATATGCTATTATACCGGATAACTTCCGTCTTTTGCAATTGTAGCATCTACTTTCTTCTCCTGTGCCTCGCGGTATTTGAAGAAGTCTGTAGCTACCTGCGGGAAAAGTGCGTAGCTGAGTACGTCTTCATCCTGCTCTTTGTACTGTTCCATCTCTTTTTCAAGAGTTCCGAGTTCATCCGGGATCAGATCTGCCGGACGGCATGTGATAACTTCCGGATTGTCTCCGAGTACTTTCTTAACAACATCCGGGTTGAACGGTTTAACAGTTGCACCGTATTTTCCGCTCAGGATGTCTTTCGTCTCTTTTGTTGCCATCTTGTAGCGTTCGCCCATCAGGACATTGAATACTGCCTGTGTACCAACGATCTGTGATGACGGAGTAACCAGCGGTGGTTCACCAAGGTCTTTACGAACTCTCGGTACTTCCTCAAGTACGTCGTAGAACTTGTCTTCTGCCCCTTGCTCTTTGAGCTGGGAAGTAAGGTTGGAAAGCATTCCGCCCGGTACCTGGTACAGAAGTGTCTTGATGTTAACACCAAGGTTCTTCGGATTGAGAAGTCCACTGTCAAGTGCTTCGTCACGGATCGGACGGAAGTAATCAGCGATCTCAGCCAGAAGATTCTGGTCAAATCCTGTATCATAAGGTGTTCCCTTGAATGTCTCAACCATAACTTCTGTTGCCGGCTGAGAAGTTCCAAGTGCGAACGGTGAAATAGCGGTATCGATCACGTCTACACCGGCTTCAACTGCTTTTAAGTATGTCATTGAAGCAACACCTGATGTGTAATGTGTATGCAGCTGGATCGGGATATCAACAGCTTCTTTTAATGCTCCGACAAGTTCTGTTGCCTTGTACGGAAGAAGAAGTCCTGCCATATCTTTGATACAGATAGAGTTTGCACCCATATCTTCGATTCTCTTTGCGATGTCTACCCAGTAATCCAAGGTGTAAGCATCTCCAAGTGTGTAAGAAAGCGCGATCTGTGCTTCTGCTTTCTCAGCGTTAGCTGCTTTTACTGCTGTCTGAAGGTTTCTAAGGTCATTCAGACAGTCAAAAATACGAATGATATCGATTCCGTTTGCAACAGATTTTTTAACGAAGTATTCTACTACATCATCTGCGTATGGACGGTATCCAAGGATGTTCTGTCCACGGAAGAGCATCTGAAGTTTGGTGTTCTTGAATCCGTCACGGAATTTACGAAGTCTTGACCATGGGTCTTCATGCAGGAAACGAAGGGATGCATCAAATGTAGCTCCGCCCCAGCACTCTACGGAATGATATCCGACTTTGTCCATTTTATCTACGATCGGAAGCATCTGTTCTGTGGTAAGTCTTGTTGCGATCAGGGACTGATGCGCATCACGCAGAACTGTTTCCGTAATCTTAATCGGTTTCTTTTCAATTGCTGCCATTATATCTTCCTCCAATTATTATAAGGTTTATTGCGCTCCAGGATTGTTATCTCACTGTCAGATACGCGCTTCCTGTTGCTACATTACTCCGAAAATAGCCATAAATGTTCCGGCTGCTACGGCTGTTCCGATAACTCCGGCTACGTTCGGTCCCATTGCATGCATCAGAAGGAAGTTGGTCGGATCTGCTTCCGCTCCTACTTTCTGAGATACACGGGCTGCCATAGGTACGGCAGATACTCCGGCTGAACCAATCAGCGGATTTACCTTGCCATGTGTGGCTACGCACATCAGTTTTCCAAACAGGACACCTGCTGCGGTACCGAATGCGAATGCAATCAGACCAAGTAGTACGATCTTCAATGTGCTGACATTTAAGAATGCCTCTGCACTTGTAGTAGCACCTACAGATGTACCAAGCAGGATAACTACGATGTACATCATTGCGTTGGATGCGGTCTCTGTCAGCTGTCTTACAACACCGGATTCTTTGAACAGGTTACCAAGCATCAGCATACCTACCAGAGGAGCTGTTGTCGGAAGAATCATACATACAACGATGGTTACGATGATCGGGAACAGAATTTTCTCAAGCTGTGTAACCGGACGAAGCTGTCCCATTTTAATCTTTCTTTCCTTCTCTGTTGTGAGAAGTTTCATGATCGGCGGCTGGATGATCGGAACCAGTGACATGTAAGAGTAGGCTGCCACGGCGATCGGTCCCATAAGTGCTGTCTGCTGGAGCTTACCTGCAAGGAAGATGGAAGTCGGTCCATCTGCTCCACCGATGATGGAGATGGCAGCTGCTGCCTTATCAGAGAATCCGAGAGCCATTGCACCAAGATAAGCGGCGAAAATACCAAACTGTGCTGCCGCACCGAGGAGGAAGCTCGCCGGGTTGGCAATGAGCGGTCCAAAGTCAGTCATCGCACCGACACCCATGAAAATAAGTGACGGGAGAATAGACCACTCATCCAGCTGGAAGAAGTAATACAAAAGTCCGCCCGTTCCGTTAGCCGAATCTTCTGCATGAAGCATGATATCCGGGTAAATATTTACCAGGAGCATACCAAATGCAATCGGTACAAGCAGAAGCGGTTCAAACCCATGCTTGATTGCAAGATAAAGGAAAAAACATGCAACTGCGATCATAATGTAGTTACCCCAAGTCAGGTTGAGGAACGCAGTCTGCTGCACGAGGTTTCCCAGTGTGTTAGTGATATATTCCATGTTATAACCTCCTGTTTTTCAAAAGGATGTTGCTCCTTAGTTCAATGTAGCCAGTGTCTGTCCTGCTTCTACTGCATCACCTACTGCTACATCGATACTTGCAACTGTTCCGTCTTCCGGAGCTACAACAGGAATTTCCATCTTCATTGCTTCTACGATAAGAACTGCATCACCGCGGGATACTTTCTGTCCTACGCTTGCTTCGATCTTAAATACTTTTCCGGCTGCACCTGCTTCTACCTTGATGCTTCCAGCTCCGGCTGCTGCTTTTGGAGCTGCCTTCGGTGCTGCTTTCGGAGCTGCCTTTGGTGCTGCTACTGGTGCTGCAGCTGCTCCGTTTCCGTTTTCTTCTACTGTAACATCATATACGTTGCCGTTAACTGTGATTGTATAGTTTTTCATCTTTAAATCCTCCTGATTCTATTCGCACTATGCATTCCATTTGTTTGATTTTCTTCTCTTGATAGAACGTACTACAAATCCGTCTGTAGTAGTTCCTTCTGCTGCTGCGATCGCTGCTGCGATAACTGCAACAAGTTCGGTATCATCCATTTCTTCTGCTTCTTCTACAGCTGCTGCCACTGCCGGTGCCGGTGCTGCCTTCGGAGCTTCTTCTTTTTTCTTCTTGGATGTACCGTTAAGTAATGCAGGAACGTATTTGATCAGGGAAATGATAAAGCTCATGAAAATAAGCATTACGAATACAGTTCCCATACCAAGTAATGTGTTAAGTCCCGCTTTTTCAAGGATTTCGCTCATGCCGTAATGAGCATTGACTGTAAATGATTCCAGAGTCATATTCTCATCGAATACGAATTCCAGGTCTGCACTTCTGTCAGAAAATGTTGCCGGTGCAGTTACCGTAACACCTGTAGAAGACGCCTCGAATTCATAGTCTTTATGGCTTTCATAATCGCCGCATTCTTCCAGGGATGCTTTCCATCCTTCCAGTGCAGTTGCGAAAGTGTCTGCTTCCATCTGCACACCGGTCTGGCTTTCAAACTGTGCCATCAGATATCCCTGATTCCAGTCTGACATCTCTGTGATCTGGTCGCTTGTGATGGATCCGCTCTCAATGATATCAAAAACAGCATCACAAGACTGGATCAGTGTATCTTTGTCATAGCTGACGGTCTTGGCATTTCCGCAGCCTGCAAGGCCGAGCACAAGTACCAGAACTGCGACTACTAAACTAATCTTTTTCTTCACTTTGCTTCACCTCGCTAAATTGTTCCGTGTTTTTTGGATGGTCTTTCTTCCCTTTTTGTAAATAACATCTCAAATGCACCGATCACATATTTTCTGGTATCTGCCGGTTCGATGATGGTATCTACATATCCTCTTCCAGCTGCGGAAAGCGGGCTTGACTGAAGTGCTTTGTATTCTTCTGTCTTTGCTTTTAATGTATCTGCATCTGCATCTGTGTACATGATCTTCGCAGCCATGTCTGCTGCCATCATTCCGATCTCAGCTTCCGGCCATGCGTATACCATGTCTGCTCCGATTGCTTTGCTGTTCATTGTCACATATGCGCTTCCGAATGCTTTACCTGTGATCACATTGACTTTTGGTACAGTTGCATCTGCAAATGCATAAGTGAGAGCTGCCATCTCTCTTGCAAGGTTCTTTTCTGAGCATGCAGTTGCCTTGAGTCCCTTTACGTTTGTAAGTGTGAGTACCGGAATTCCGAATGCATCACAGAATTTAACGAAAGCTGCTGCTTTCTTGCATCCCATTGCTGAGAGTGTGCCGTCGAATTCTTCTGCTGTGTTGCCTTCTTCATCGTATACTTTTGAGCGGTTGGCAACAGCACCTACTGTCATTCCGTTCAGGCGGATGAATCCTGTTACCATATCTTTTGCATAAGCTTTCTTTGTCTCAATGAATACACCATTGTCAGAGATCATAGAAAGAGCAAGTGCTGCATCTTCTGCTGCATTCTCAAGATCTGCACATACTCTGTTCAGATCATCTGTGCATTCATCATATGCATCGTTGTCTTCGTTGTTAGCCGGAAGAATTGCTACGAGTGAGCGGATCTCGTCAAGAATTTCTTCTTCGCTTCCTACGCCGTCAACGATTCCGGATTCTTCACTCTGGAATTTTGCGCTTGCTGTATCGCATTTGTCCGCAGTGTTGCCCGGAATGGTGTTCGGAGAGTTTACGAATAATTTTCCGTTCTCTGCCATAAATGTAAAATCAGAAAGTGCTGCTGCCGCTGCCAGTCCACCACCGCAATTGCCGAATACTGCTGTGATTTGTGGAATTACGCCAGAAGCCATAGCCTGTTTGTAATAGAAGCTTCCGAATGCGTTCAGTGCGTCAGTTGCTTCCTGAAGACGAAGTCCTGCGCAGTCGATCAGACCGATCACCGGTGCGCCCATCTTCATTGCCATATCATAAATGTTCGCAATCTTCTTTGCGTGCATCTCGCCGATGGTTCCGTTCAGTACAGATGCGTCCTGGCTGTATACATATACCAGGTTTCCATCGATCACACCGTAACCTGTGATGACGCCATCTGTCGGAGCTTTTTTCTCCTGCATGTTGAAATCTGTTGCTCTTGCAGTTACCTGTCCACCGATTTCAACAAAGCTTCCCTCATCGAGCAAATTGGCAATTCTTAAGCTCGCCGGGTTTGATGATGTTGTGTTGCTCATAAATCTAGCCCTCCATTTTTATAAATTTAATAATTAAATCAAATTTTCTGCCGTGTATATTATACTTGCTTTTTATGCAATACGCAACTGTTTTTGATAAGTTTTCTCTTATTTTGTTAAATTTTCGACAAGTAATTTTCACGTGCAAAAAAAGCCTCTGCAACGCAGAAGCCTTTTCTTACATAAACATATTCCCTGTTCCAACATAACGGATTCCGTCTTCAAAGACTCTCTTTCCGCCAAGTGTAACAAATTTTACATCTTTTAATCTGGTGATATCCCGGCTTAAGTCACCGCCAACTACCAGAAGATCTGCATCCAGTCCTTCCGCAACAAGTCCGCGTTCTTTTTCCACACCCAGTACCTTTGCCGGGTTGGATGTTGCCACTTGTATTGCCTGCACCGGCGTAATTCCGTATTCCACCATATATTGCAGTTCTCTCGGAAGCGGCAAGAGCGGAGAATGATACATCACCATATCGGTGCCGGCAAGAACCGTCACACCCGTATCATAAAATTCTTTAAAATGATCCCGGTACGCTTTATATGCCGGTTCAAAGAATTCATAATTTGCCATCTCTTTTTGCATGACCGGATCGCTGACCGGTGCATCGCCATTCTTCTCAATATTTTCCTTGCACAGTTTATAGAGATAAGTATATGCCATGATAGTCGGTGTCCAGGCAATACCTTTTTCTGCCATCTGCTTTGCATGATCCAGCGTCATAAAGGTTCCATGTTCGATCGTGTCAAATCCGGCATCAATGCACATCTGGATCCCCGGATTGGTTCCGGCATGCACGCCACACTTGATTCCTCTTCTGTGGCACTCATCCACCGCCGCATCCAGTTCTTCCTGGGTAAACTCCGGATATGGTTCCCGGTTGGTGGTCAGGATCTTCACCCATTCCGCACCGTCACGCACCTGCTTACGGATCTCTTTACGGATTGCCCACGGACCGTCCATTTCCTCTACCTCTTCCCAGGCATGCCCGCCTGTCATACAGATTCCGGTATCCGTATGCACGATTCTCGGGATCACGACAAATCCCTTCTTTTCTGCCAGTTTCAGATTCTTGCATACACCATGTGCAGAAGACATATCCCGCACCGTGGTGATCCCTCTTTCAAATGCAGACTGCGCATGCTGCAACGCATATAACATGATCAGCTGTGATCCATAATTAAAGCTGTCCGGCTGGGAATAGCCGTATGCAAGATGCGCATGCATATCCATAAGTCCAGGAAGAAGTGTCGCATCACCATACTCCTTAACTTCCTCCTGCGGAAATTCTTTCAGCAGCTCTTCTTTTTGTGCGATTTTTCCGATCTTGCCGTCCTCTCCAATATAGACTGCCTTATCCGTAAGAACGGTCTTTCCATCTCCTGTAATCAGATATTTCGTACTGATAATCATCCCTTGGTCCCTCTTTTATCCCTATATTTTTCAAATACACGCAGCCCTTTCATGCTGCCTCTCTCCCGTCGCATCCATTCTTTAACTTTTTAAAGCGCAACCATCTTGAAGTGTATTATACTTGTTTTTTCAAACCGACGCAACCGTTTTCCACAGAATCTGTTAAATATTTTGCATTTTTTAATCCGTTTTACGTCCAAAACTTTATACGGATACGCTTGCGCTTTTCATTTTACTCACAACATCGTTTAACAATCAATATTAAAATTTTGTGATTCCCAGGTCTGCGAAAAAAGAAAACCCTTACCCGGCAAACCACCAGATAAGGATTTCCTCAATTCTTTATACTTTTTTAGGATGACAACATTCTTATTACAGTGTGATCAGAGCATCTGTAATATTTGTAATTCTGCGGTATCCATCTTCTGTGATCAGGAAATCATCTTCCTGACGGACGCCGCCGATTCCCGGAATGTAAATTCCAGGTTCGATCGTATGAACCATTCCCGGCTGAAGGGTCACTTTACTGCCGGTACAGATATACGGCTGTTCATGAATATCCAGTCCGAAGTTGTGTCCCGGACCATGTGGAATATGATAGCCTGCATCTTCTACTACCTTCACGATGATATCTCTGAGCTCGCCCATAACCATTCCCGGTTTCAGGCTGTTCTGACCAGCATCCTTTGCTTTTCTGACTACGTCAAACATCTTGTAAAGCTCCGGATTTTTGGCTTTCCCTACTGCAACAGTACGGGTAATATCCGAGCAGTATCCGTGATAATAAGTTCCGAAATCAATCGTCACAAAATCACCAAGCTGGATTTTTCTATCGGATGCTGTCGCATGACAGTTTGCTCCGTTATCCGGACCAGATGCTACGATCGTCTCGAAGCAGAATCCGGAGCCGCCACGGCTTCTGAACTGATATTCCAGTTCATTTGCAATATCGATCTCTGTAACGCCCGGTTTGATCACATCAAGC
This sequence comes from Coprococcus sp. AM11-30B, assembly GCF_027674365.1. NCBI lineage: Bacteria > Bacillati > Bacillota > Clostridia > Lachnospirales > Lachnospiraceae > Coprococcus > Coprococcus sp. AM11-30B. The sequence goes on from NZ_JAQDVB010000004.1 coordinate 125,457, forward strand.
AGTGCATAGAAAGATCTCTCTGAAATCCGGCATGCCTGTTCAATCGTCTCGATTTCTTCCGGTGTCTTGATCGCACGTAAAGGTTCTACATAAGACCCTTCGGAAACGAATTTGGTATCAGGCGCCTGACTTACCAGATCCTGATAATCATCAAACGTAAGATCGGCTCCACAGATTGCACACTGTTTTACCCCTGCTTCTGCCGCCAATTTACCGGTCTGGCTGAAGTAATTCAGTCCTTCACCGTAGACGACAACTTCAAATCCTTCTGTTTCCTGTGCGGCCTGGAATTCAAACCGTCCGTCGGTTACAAAATAGTTTTTCTTTTCTGTCAAAAGCAGGACCGCAACTCCATATTCTCCGGTAAAGCCGGTCAGATACTTAATGTCGCTGCCTTTGCTGATCACAATTCCGTCATGACTATTTTTCTTTACAGCATCTACAATTTTCTGTATGCGTGTATTCATTGTTCCATCTCCTACTGAATGAAATCCCAGTTGAATTTCATATTTTCATCATATGATTTGTATGGTTTTCCATCAATATCATAGATGTTTACATTATAATGCCAAGGTTCCGGAAGTGTCTTCTCCGGATAAATGTGCTTCATCAGCTCATATCCTTCCGGATCATAGACCTTCAGTTCCTCTCTTGTGTTGACCGGTCCGCGGATACCATCCCATCGTCCGTCAACACCTTCCTGCATGACATTGAACCAGACAGTACTTAAGGTTGCAAAATACTCTTCGTAATTGCTGATCGCATAAGTGTCCGGCCACAAACCATTGTCGCTGGCATGCTGATATGCTTTCCGGATCATGTCTGCAAGCGTCTGGTCTTTCAGACCATTCATTCCAACCAGATGGATCGCATGTCCAAATTCATGCACAAGGATCATCTCATTTGGATAACTGGTTGCATATCTTCCGGTTCTGAGACGGATTACATTTGCCTCTGAAATAGAGGATGCCGGATTCGTCATCTCACCGCCGTAACCTGCCACGTGGCGGGTTGCAAGCAGATATCCCATTCTGTGTTCCGGGACATCGTATGCATTCTCAAGCAGTCCGAAAACAGATATCTCTGCGCCTCTGCGGACGAGCTCTTCTGCTACTTCCGGGATCTTTTCAAGCATCATATCAATAATTGCAAGTGCTTTATCCACTACAGCCGGTGTTGTTTTTTCTCCGGCTTTTACTACAATGCCGGAGGTTCCTTTTTTGCGGACTACATAATATGGCTGATACACGGTCTGGTAGACCTTTTCATTGTCTACCGGTCTGTCTTTTACATCAGTCAGCTTTCCGACAACCTGTACGGTAACCTCTCCTGCACATTCCGGATCAACCGGATGAACCAGGGAAAGTGTGGTACGCATGGATTCTTTCTGGTATACCGTACCATAATCCCATGTCATATCACTGGTCCAGTGTACCAGTTCCTGTACTTCCCCTTTGTATTTTACCAGATAATCGTTTTCATTATCAGCACGGCGCATCTGTTCGCCCCAATAAATCTCAATTCTTCTGTCATCGATCAGAATGACTTTTTCGACCGGTGCATAATTACAATTCTCTGACATTTATTTTTCATCCTCCTGAAACATAAACTTATTTTCTAATCTTTTATGCTTCTGCGTTCTTGTCCAGTCCCATTCCGACTGCAAGCTTTTTACTGAAAATTGCTACAACCACACCGACTGCACATACACCCAAACCGATTGCTACGAAGAACGGAATTTCGCTTCCTTCTTTGTAGAAGTTTGTGAGCAGCGTGTTAAGAGCAGCTCCTGTAGACTGTGACATTGACCAGATTGTCATCATCTGTGTCATGAATGCCTTCGGTGCTGCAACAGCCGTGATTGAGTAACCGATCGGGCAGGTAAATCCTTCGCCAAGCATCAGGATTGCATAGAATAATACGATCCACCATGCGCTGACTTTTGCATCTCCAGGATAGATTACATAGAGGAGTGCAATGATTAAAGCTCCAAGTCCCCAGAAGATTGTTCCGATACCCATCTTTGTGGTTCCGTATGGCTGTTTCTTTCCGAGTTTTGTCCATACTGCTGTCAGGATACTTCCGATGATAACTGCAAATACTGCTGGGATTGTCTGCATAGATGCTGCAGGCACTTCAATTCCGAACAGTACACGGTTAACCTTTTCTTCATAGAAGATTGCAAGGATTGAAATTGTCTGTGTCCAGATCAGCAGGGTAACTGCGTTACAGATGAACGGCGGAACCAGGCAGAGGATTTTCTTCTTCTCATGTGGCTCTGTCTTTTTACTTTTGTAAATAACTACCAGGTATACGATCGGGATAATGATCGATACAGTACTGATTACATTTGAAAATACAGAAATACTTAATGTTCCTGTTGCAAAAAGCGTTGCAAGAACAACTGCGCAGATAACAAGTACAATGATCATCTTTGTGATGAAAGAACGTTTCTTATCATCCGGAAGCGGATCATCCGGTTCAATACCGATATTACCGAAGAACGGTTTGTATGTAACTGCATATACAACGATACCCAGGAATGCAAGGACTGCACATGCCGCGAATGCTACATGATATCCGAGTGCTGCTGCGATTATACCGGAAAGTACCGGAGCTGCTGCACCAATGTTGGAAATTACGTAAGAAATCGTGTAAGCGCTGTCACGTCTTCCATCGGATTCATCATAGAATTTTCCAAGAAGAGCATCCAGACATCTGCCACCGAACATCGGTCCGATTGCCAGACATCCCATAGCGATTCCATAGCCAGGAACGCCAAGTGGTAATGCAAGGCATACATATCCAATAAATGAAAGTGATCTTGATATAAATAAGGACTTCCGGCATCCTAAGATACGGTCGCAGACAAAGCTTCCGACAATACCTGTCAGTACGACAACTGTTGAATATAAAGAGATCAGCTGTGCTGCATTTGCCTTGCTGAATCCAAGTCCTTCCGGTGCATTTGCGTATAAGTAGTAAATCAGTACCGCACTCATCGCATAGCTTGCGAAAGAGTTACAAAGCTGCATAAAGCTCAGGGTTCCCACACCCTTTGGCTGTCCTAAAAAGGCGGTTTGTTTTCTTAACGCCTCATCATGTTCGTTCATTATTTTTTCCTCCAAGATAACCTTTTGTATTCTATTCATTCAGCAAAAAACAATCGTTAATTATTTCCCCATCCTCAGATGTCTTCACTCCTCCTTTTTCATAATTTTTAACTTTTGTTTTTTATTATGAACATACAAATATCTTACTTTTTTTTGTTTACTTTGTCAATAATTTTGCCTGTAAATATGAATTTTTGTTCACATTCATAAACATTGACAAAAAAGGAACGCAAAAAACGTCTTTTTAACCGTTTTTTGCGCCCTTTTTTCGTCATTTTTCTGTATTATTTATTTCTGGTTGCGGAACTGTACCGGTGTGATATTGTACGCCTTTTTGAAGAGCCTGTTGAAGTGCTCTACATTCTGGTATCCAACGGTCAGTGCAATATTTTCAACGGTCATGCTGCTGCTTTTTAACAGGGCACGTGCCTTTTTCATTCTGACCTTTTTGACAATATCCCCGAAAGTCGTTCCGGATTTTTCTTTGATATATTTGGAAAGGTATGGTTTGGACAGGAAGAATTTCTCTGCAAGGTCATCCAGAGATACATCCAGATAATTTGCCTGGATATAGTTCATGATCTCTACCATTCTTTCATCTTTACATTCATTCGCATTCTTCAGTTCATCGATCTTGTTGACAGCAACTGTCAATGCTTCAATAGAAGCTTTGATGATATCGGCATCAATTCCGACTCCCCAGTAGGTCTTTCCATTGCAGATGACACCTACATAAGCACATGCCTTGGAAGAAGAACCACGCGTCAGGGAATGTTCTTCGTAGAAGCTCAGTTCATAGCTGATACCAAAGTACTGTTTGATCGCATTGCTGACTGCGTCAAGACGTCCGTTACCGCCTGCTGTTACCACACGTTTTCCATTTGCATGGGAAATGGTTGCATCTGCTATAATACCATCTTCCTGTTTGAAGTGGCATTCATCGATAGAGAAGATTCCTTTGTAATTTACATAATGATCTTCAAAAATGTGGTATACCCAGTCCGGAGTCAGCTCCTTGTGGGCTTTATCGGATACATCTTTTACCATGTAACCGACTTCTTCACGCATTTCTTTCGGAACGCTGATGCCAAAGTTCTGCTTCAGAATGTAGCTTACACCGCCTTTTCCTGACTGGCTGTTGATACGGATAACATCTTTATCGTAAGTTCTTCCGATGTCCTTCGGATCGATCGGCAGATACGGTACGGTCCAGTGATCTCTTTCTTCCGCTTCACGCCATGCCATACCTTTTGCGATGGCATCCTGATGGGAACCGGAAAATGCGGTAAATACCAGATCTCCTGCATATGGCTGTCTTTCATAGACATGCATTCTGGTCAGGCGTTCGTAGATTTCACGGATTTTTGGAATGTCAGTGAAATCCAGTCCCGGATCTACACCCTGCGAGAACATATTGAGTGCCAGTGTCACGATATCCACGTTACCGGTACGTTCGCCATTTCCAAATAAGGTTCCTTCGATACGGTCTGCACCTGCAAGAATACCCATCTCAGCAGTTGCCACACCACATCCACGGTCATTGTGTGGGTGAAGGCTGAGTACAACCCCGTCACGGTATTTCAGGTTCTTGTCTACATATTCTACCTGTCCTGCAAATACATGCGGCATTGCGTTTTCTACGGTTGTCGGAATGTTGATGATGACTTTTTTATCTTTTGTCGGCTGCCATACATCCAGTACTGCATTGCAGACATCCACTGCATAGTCCACTTCTGTTCCGGAAAAGCTTTCCGGACTGTACTCGAAAGTAAAGTTTCCTTCTGTCTGATCAGCAAGCTGTTTCAACAATTTTGCTCCGTCGATGGCGATCTTTTTTACCTGTTCTTTGTCTTTTTTGAAAACCTGTTCTCTCTGTGCAACAGAGGTTGAGTTGTACACGTGGATCACAGCATGGGGTGCTCCCTGTACGGCTTCGAAGGTACGTTTGATGATGTGCTCTCTTGCCTGTGTCAGTACCTGTACAGTCACATCATCAGGGATCATGTCTTTCTCGATCAGGGTACGCATAAACTGGTATTCTGTCTCAGATGCTGCCGGAAATCCGACTTCGATCTCTTTGAATCCCACATCGACTAATAACTGGAAGAATTCCAGCTTTTCATCCAGACTCATCGGCTCGATCAATGCCTGGTTTCCATCACGCAAGTCAACACTGCACCAGATTGGCGGTGCGTCTACATAATCTTTTTTCACCCAGTCATATTCAAATTTCGGAGGCATAAAATATTGTCTCTCGTATTTTTTACAGTTTTCCATTTTGTTTCTCTCCTTTTATTTAATTGGAAAGGGCGGCATCTGCTTTTTCTTCTGTTCATATGAAAAAACAAGAAATTTTTCATAAAAATCACACAATTTGCCTAATTCCTGACTTTTCACAAATATCCGTCAACTTTCTTGTCTTATTTTGTTGTCTAGCTAATGCTAACATATCTTATCGAGAAAGTCCATTGATGAATTTAAGCAATTTTCTTGATCTATTTTATTTTTCTCGTGTTTTAAAAATTAAATTGGTAAAACATTTCACACATTTTCATGGCTATCCAGGTAAATGTTCTCCGTCTGACTGTTTCTTTTACAACAGCCTGGCAGCTCCCCCATTTCTCCCCGTTTAAGAGATACGTGATCTGTCCGACCGGTGTTCCGCTTTTCACCGGCGCATCCAGTTTTTCCGGTACTTCTGTCTTTTCTTCTGCCACATCATCATCTCCGACCAGAATCTTACCCGGACTTTCTTTTCCTTTGATTTCCACTTCCACTGCTGCTTTTCCAAACAAACCATTTTGGGAAATACCGTTTTCCACGGGTATTTTCGAAAGCTCCGGTATTTTCCACACCTCATCATAACGATAATGTGCCATTCCGTACTCCATCAGTTTTCTGGTATCTGTCCATTTATAATTCTTGTTGTTTGGCCAGCCACAGGCAAGCAGTGCCACTACAAATGTACGATCCTCACTCTGTAAAGCCCCTACATAGCAATATCCGGCATCCCCGGTAAACCCTGTTTTCCCGGAAATCGCGCCATCCATCATCTGAAGAAATGCATTGTGGTTGCTGCAGCTAAAATTCCCCTTTCCCTCAGCATCAGAAAAGCTGTATACCGGCATTTGCGTGATCGCAAGAAATTCTGCAGCTTTGGGAGAACGCAGGACACAGTAGCTCATGATTTTTGCCAGATCTGCAGCTGAAATGCTGTGCACACCGCCCACATCCTCTCCATCCAATCCGTTTGGCGTAACAAAATGTGCCTCAGTGCATCCGATCTCTTCCGCCTTTTCATTCATCCACCCGGCAAATTGCGGAACGGATCCTGCAAGGTGTTCCGCGATCGCCACTGCAGAATCATTATGGGATTCCAGCATCAGGGAATATAGAAGATCCCCCAGATAAAACGCTTCCCCTTCGTGCATTCCCAGATGAACCTTCGGCTGTGCGACCGCATTTGCAGAGGCTGTCACCAGGTCCTTCGGATTTCCCTTTTCCAGCGCAAGAATGCAGGTCATGATCTTCGTTGTACTTGCCATCGGGCGCATTACATGCTCTTCTTTTCCGAGCAGAACCCTGCCGCTGTCCGCATCCACCAGCGCAGCGGAACGGGCATAGAGCCGGGTAAGAAGCTGCTCCCTTTCCTGCTCACGGGTTTCTTTTTCCTGTGCAGTCTGCGCATCCGAGACCGGTTCCTTTTGCTGCGTAGTCTCCATTATCTGTGTCCGTTCATTTTCTTCCGCAGGCACTTTCCCAGCTAAGATCTTACCCGGACTTTCTCCTGTGGATTCTCTCCATAGCATCTTTCCTTGAAAAATCTGCAAACTAAAAAAGAATACCATGCACGCTGCCAGAATCCCTCTTCTGGTCCGTGCCGGTATTCCATTCCTCTTCTTTTCTTTCTTTTTCATGCGCCCCGGTCTCCCTCCTGCTCTTTTCTGTTCCATTTTATGAACAGGGACGGGCGTTTATACTATGGATTCCATTTTAAATATTCAGCCGGATCTGTGCCTCATCTTCCGCTTCTTCTTTGAATGTCTCCAGCTTCTCCGGTTCAATGCCCGGGAGATCATCTAAAGACTGCACACTGAATCTGCGCAGAAATTCTTCGGTTGTTCCAAAAAGCAACGGACGTCCCGGTGCATCAAGGCGCCCAAGCTCGCAGACCAGATTGTACTCGATCAGCTTGTTTACCGCATGATCCGATTTGACTCCGCGAATCTTCTCAATCTCCAGCTTGGTGATCGGCTGACGGTAAGCAATGATTGAAAGTGTCTCCAGCATGACATCTGTCAGGACATACTTTTTCGGCTGCTTTGCGATCCGGATCAGATACTCATACATCTCCGGTTTGCTACAGAGCTGATATGCATGATCCAGTTCGATGATCCGGATGCCACGCTCCTCTTTCTGATACTTGTCCATCATATTATGGATAAGTTTCTCCGTCGTCGGCACATCCTGCTCGATCGCGGATGCGATCTTACTCACCTCGACCGAATCTCCCATAGTGAACAGGATTGCCTCTATGATACTCTCCAACTGTTTTGTTCTCATTTTCTTCTATACTCCTTGCCGCAGTCCCTCGTCCGATGTAATGATGATATCATCAAACGTATGTTCCTGATATACCTGTATCTCTCCTGTTTTCATCAGCTCCAGCACCGCCAGGAAGGTGACAATGATCTGTACCTTGGATGCCTGCTTTTTTAGGAGATCCCGGAAACTGAATCTGTGATGTACCTTTGCATACTCATAAACATATTCCAGTTTCTCCGGAAGCGTAACCTCTTCTTTCTCGATCTTGCCGAACTTACTTCGGATCGGATCCGTCTTATCTGCCTGTCTTTTCAGGATATCCTGAAAAATATCATTCAGCTTCGTCAGGGTCAGCCCGTCAAGAAGCGTATCCAGATCTACCGGTTCTTCGTATTTCTTTACTTCATCCGGAATGGTCGCTCCCTTATAGAACAGCTTTTCTCCGTCCACCTGGCGGTCACGCAGTTCATAAGACATGTATTTGTACATCTTGTACTGCAAAAGCTGCTCTACCAGTTCCTGACGCGGATCTTCTTCCTCGCCCTCTTCATTGACTTCCTTTGGAAGAAGCATCTTGCATTTGATGTCCAGAAGTGTCGCCGCCATGACCAGAAACTCACTCATGACATTCAGGTCTGCTCTGTCCATCGCCTGGATATATTCCATATACTGGTTGGTGATCTCTACGATCGGAATATCGTAGATGTCTATTTTATTTTTATCGATCAAATGTAAGAGCAGATCCAGAGGTCCCTCAAAAACCTGCAGCTTTACCGGTATTCCTTTTCCCATAGATATCCTTTCCAGTCAAATTGTCGATAACCTTATTTATTATACAGGAAAGCCGGGATGATATCAAGTACGACTAGCTCTGCCGGATTCCAGAAGCGGAAATTGATCGTGTGGGTTCCGAGCCCTTTGCTGACCACAATATATTTCCCGTCTTTTTCATAACAGTCCCCGCTGTAGCGTGGAAACAGACGGAACTGCGGACTGATCACACCGCCAAGCAGTGGAAGTCTGGCAATCCCGCCATGTAAATGTCCGGACAGCACCAGGTCTGCTCCCCACTTCCAGTAGGTTTCTGCGTAAAGCGGATGATGTGCCATTAAAATGCAGTATGCGTCCGTCTCTGCACTGCCAATCCGTTCTTCCATCTCGCCAGTCGTAAGCGGACACACCTTCCATCCTTTTTTATAGCATCCAAATGGAAGCTCCATCCCATATAAGCGCAGCTTCATCCCGTTTACCGGAATCTCTTCTGATCCATTCACCAGGACATGAATCCCTGCCTTTTTCAGTTCATTCTCATAATATCCATATTCTTTGCCGTAAATCTCCTGCTGCTCATGCATTCTCTGCTCATGATTGCCATTACAGCACCAGACCGGTGCGATCTGTGGAAGTTTTTTCATCAAATCCGCTGCCGGTGTCCAGTCTCTTCCGGCTTTCCCGACCAGCATATCGCCGCCTGCCAGGATCAGATCCGGCTTTGCTTCCCTGATCGCCAAAAGCAGCTCCTCATTCTCTTTTCCATAGACATGATTATGCAGATCACTTAAGAAAGCAATCCGTACTTTTCCGGCATCTCCCTTTATTTTACCGGTTCTGATCCGGTATCTTGTAATCTTGAAGCAGTGCAGCTCCCGCCATACTTCTGCAAGAACTGCTGCTGCAAAAATCACCAGTATCAATACGATAATCCCTGTTGCCTTCATCTCTTCCCTCTTTCGTTATACCATCATTTCTTCCAGAATTTTAAGGAATGCGCCCCCAAATGTCAACTCCCCGACACCTTCTGTCGCATAAACCGGAACGCTTCCGATGGTTTTCTCATTCAGCCGGTAAATGACTTCTCCGATCTGGTCGCCTTTCTTTACCGGGGCAGTCTGTTTCTGTATCTGTACCTCTTTTTCCACGGCAGACAGATCTGATCCACTGGTATCCACATACCGGAAGCCCTCCAGCGTCTCTCCCTTTGCCTTCTCCTGCATTCCATGTTTCACTTCGGCGTACACAATTTTTTCCAGTGCCTTTTCATCCTGGTAAATACTGCATTTCCCAAAGCCATAGTTTAACATGGCAATGGCATCCTTTATCCGTGTCTTAGAATCCGGCTCTGCCATCACAACCGCAATCATATTGACCCCGTCTTTTCTTGCCGTTGCAGACAGGCAGAACTTCGCACCGCTTGTGGATCCGGTCTTCAGTCCAGTTGCGTATTCATACTGCCGGATCAGTTTGTTGGTATTACTCAGTCCGAATTCACTGCTGCCCTTTGCCGTAGTGTGGGTAATATTTTCCATCCAGATCGTTGAGTAATCCTCGATCTGTGGATACTTCGTGATCAGCTCCCGTGACATCAGTGCAATGTCTCTCGCTGTCGTCAGATGCCCTTCCGTGTCCAGTCCATTGCAGTTGACAAAATGGGTATTCGTCATTCCAAGCCCTGCCGATCTCTGATTCATCTTTTCCACAAAAGCCGGTTCACTCCCGGCAATCTTTTCTGCCATCGCCACGCAGGCATCATTGGCACTTGCCACAGCAATGCACTTGATCATTGTATCCACAGTCTGCTTCTCACCAGCTTCCAGAAATACCTGGGATCCGCCCATCGATGCAGCGTACTCAGAAGTTGTGACTTCGGTATCCGGCGTGATCGTTCCGTCTGCCAGTGCATCAAAGATCAGAAGCAGCGTCATAACCTTTGTCACACTCGCCGGGGGCTTTTTCTCATCCGCATTTTTTTCTAAGAGAACCTGACCTCCGGAAGCTTCCATAATAACTGCGGACTCAGCAGATAGTTCCAGACCGGTCAGATTGCCCGAATTGTCTTTGTTCGTCTGCTCCGGATCCTCCTGCCGGATCACATCCTGCATAGCTTTCGGTCTTTCTCCCGGCTCGAAAACATCCGCCGCCCGGACCGGGATCCCATATACGGTCTGCACGCACAGAACCATGCCAAGCAGACCTGCCAGAAATTTGCGCATCATAAGACTCCTTTTTTTCATCCATCGATACTATATAAATAAGCCTTCTGACAGGAAAATAGAACCTTTCTTTACACTTCCCGGTTCATTTTTTCGCCTTCCTCATTGAACCAGTCCATTGCCTGACAGATTCCTTCTTCTGCAAATGGGAATTCTCTCTTTGTGATCTTTTCCTGTGGAATCTTATCATAAATAAACGGTCCTTCCCAGATACTTCCGACAAGAATCGTTTCTGAATTTTCCTCATCGGTCTTTTTTTCTTCTTTCGCCAGGCGATAGTTCATTTTTCCCATACTTCCGTTAAATTTCGCTTTTTTATAAAAATTCAGCGGAAAAAGCTGCATTCTTTCTAACATATTTTTCACCTCAAAAACCGGCACAGAAACTGGGGGATTTCTGTGCCGGTACTCTATTTTTTATACAATTATATCAATAAGTCGGAGGAATGTCTATACTATGCAGTCTTCTGATCTGCCTCATATTTTGCAGCAGCTTCGTTGATTGCATCTCTCATGATCTCGATTGCCTGATCTACATGTTCTTTTGCAAGGATCAGTGGCGGGATCATACGGTTTACGCTGTCGCCGATCGCTGTGATCAGAAGTCTTCTTCTGAAGCATGCCCATTTTACTTCAAGAGCGATCGGAATATCGTATTCGCATCCTACCAGAAGTCCTTTTCCTCTTGCTTCTTTTACATGTGGAAGCTCTGCAAGTTTTTCTTTCATGTATTCACCCATTACTTTTGCATTTCCACTTAAATCTCTGTCGAGGATTTCAGAAATGGAAGCAAGAGATGCGGCACATGCAAGTGGATGTCCACCGTATGTAGAGCCATGTGTTCCTGATGTAAATACTGCAGCTACTTCTTCGCTTGCGCAGCATGCACCGATCGGCATTCCGCCTCCCATAGCTTTTGCCATCGTTACACAGTCAGGTTTTACACCATATCCCATGAATGCCATTGGAGATCCTGTACGTCCCCATCCGGTCTGTACTTCATCGAGAAGGAGAAGCATACCTCTTTCATCACAGAGTTTACGAAGTCCTTCGATAAATTCCTGTGTTGCCGGATGTACACCACCTTCGCCCTGTACCGGCTCGATCATGATCGCGATCGTGTTATCTGTTACTTTTGACTTGAAATCTTCAAGGTTGTTATATTCTGCGTAAGAGAATCCCGGAAGCATCGGTTTGAATCCAAGCTGGCATGCGTTATCCGGCTGTCCTGTTGCGGAAAGTGCTCCGTATGTTCTTCCGTGGAAACCATTGATTGCTGTTACGATATGGTAATGTTCCGGGCCATATTTTTCAACGCCGTATTTTCTTGCCATCTTGATCATACATTCGTTGGCTTCTGTTCCTGAGTTCTGGAAGAAAATCTTATCCATTCCGATCGTGTCACAGATCTTCTTTGCGAGAAGTGCCTGTGGAATTGTGTATGGGTAATTGAATGTATGCATGATGTCATCAAGCTGGTCTTTTACTGCTGCGACAACCTTCGGATTTCTGTTACCTGGTGTATTTACGGCAACTCCACCATAAAAGTCGAGGTAAGCTACCCCTTTTTCATCGTAGAGATACATACCTTCTGCACGTTCTGCGATAAAATCATATCTTGCATAGGTTTCTACCATATATTTTTTTACAATGTCCTTTAATTCTTCTGCTGTGAGTCCTGTGTCTTTGAGTTTCATAAGAATCTCCTCGCTTTCCTTCTTTTGATCATATACTACTTCATGCTATTCGTTCCGGACTTCGAATAAAAATGTGTAAAAGAATGTGCCTTTTGTTTAGCAGGAAATCCCTTCGGAATTTACCGCTAAACAAAAAAACGCCATGTACTAACTGTACATGACGTCCTTGTCGTTTACAAGACACAGTATAGACCACAGTCTATGGTTTTGTCAACAACAATTATGTCAAAAAATTATCTTTCATTTTGTCTTTTGCTTGTTCAATCTGCTGTATTTGTTCCTCATCCATGCTTTCCTGAAGATTTTCTTTCTTCTGGCGATAAATTGTCGCGGAAAAATCCATAATGTATCCAATCAGGATCAGATTGCCAATTGCACGCCCTGCACGAACCGGTATCATGGCAACAAACGCTGCAACTATGTTCTGCAGGAACATAAAAAGGAACAACGTATAGAATCCCCATGCGATCGAACTCTCCAGACAGATGATCCCCCTGTAGTTAAATGGCTTCTCATGGTAATCCCACCAGATCTCACCGAAAATGCGCTTCATCACAAGTGCCGTCAGAAATTCCAACGTCGTTGCAAGAAACGATCCCAGGAAAAACAGCAGTATACTATTGTCGCTATACGGACGTAATATAAAAAACACCGTAAGAGCACCAAACCCGTAGATCGGGCAAAACGGACCTTTTGCAAATCCCCTGTTCGTAATCTTATGATTACAAAATGACATATAGATGGATTCCACCAGCCATCCCATCATGCTGTAAGTCAGAAACCACATCACAACCTCATATCCATCTATTCCAAATATTATCCTATTCCACCACATAAAATTTTCCTGTAAAAATGGAGGGTTTATGAATCATAAACCCTCCATTATTGTTCTGCACATATTAGTTATATTTACGTTTTCTAGCAGCTTCAGATTTCTTTTTACGTCTAACGCTTGGTTTTTCGTAATGTTCTCTTTTGCGAATCTCCTGCTGAATTCCTGCTTTGGCACAGTTTCTTTTGAATCTGCGTAAAGCACTATCTAACGTTTCGTTTTCTTTAACGATTACATTTGACATAGTCTCACACCTAACCTCCCCTCCAGCCTGGTATTGTGCATCATACGACTGTTCGGGTATATTTATTGCACTACATTAGATTATATCATATTTTTCATCTCAGTCAAGAATTTTTTGAAAAATAGGAAAAATATGCATAAATCTGTCATTTTCCGGCATTATTTTATCTGTTCTGCCAGTACCTCTTTGACTTTTGCAAGGGCATCCGGGATTCCAGCCGGGTTCTTTCCGCCAGCCTGTGCCATGTTCGGACGTCCACCGCCGCCACCACCTACACAGGAAGCGATTGCCTTGATCAGGTTGCCTGCGTGAGCCCCCTTCTTCATTGCTTCATCTGTTGCTGTAGCCATCAGGCTTACCTTGCCGTTCGCGCTGGATGCGATCACGACCACGCCTTCTCCGATCTTCTCCTTGAGCTGGTCTCCAAGGTCACGCAGTCCGTTCATGTCCATATCTTCTACGCTGACAGCAATCACTTTTACGCCGGCTACTTCTTCTACCTGATCCATCACATCACCCATGGCATCTTTCGCAAGCTTGCTCTTCAGGCTTTCTACTTCACTGTGAAGTTCTTTGTTCTCAGCCTGAAGGTGTGCGATCTTCTCAGATACAGTATCCGGAGTTGCTTTCAGGAGCCTAGCTGCTTCATGAAGCAACTGTTCCAGTTCTCCATAATAATCCATCAGTCCTTTGGATGTAAGTGCTTCGATACGGCGTACCCCTGCTGCCACACCACTTTCAGACAGGATCTTGAATGCTCCGATCTCGCTTGTATTGGCAACATGTGTACCACCGCAGAACTCAATAGAGTAATCTCCCATATTTACAACACGGACGATGTCGCCGTATTTCTCACCGAACAGAGCCTGTGCTCCGGTCTTTCTTGCTTCTTCGATCGGCATGTTCTTAATGACAACCGGCAGAGATCTGGAAATGCTTTCATTTACCATATCTTCTACTTTCTGCAGTTCTTCCGGTGTCATTGCCGAGAAATGAGAGAAGTCGAAACGAAGTCTCTTGTCGTCTACATAAGATCCGGACTGTTCTACATGTGTACCAAGTACGGTACGGAGTGCTTTCTGAAGCAGATGGGTCGCACTGTGGTTTCTTGCACAAAGCACACGTCTCTGCGAATCAACGGTCAGAGTAACCTGATCTCCAACCTTCATCATACCCTTTGCCATATAACCGATATGACCGATCTTGCCACCAAGCATCTTCTTCACATCTTCCACAACAAATTCACCGTCACCGCATTTGATCACACCGTGGTCGGCTTCCTGTCCACCGCTTGTTGCGTAGAACGGAGTCTCATCTACAAAGATGGTTCCTCTCTCACCGTCAGAAAGAGCGTCTACGATCTCATCTTCTGTGGTAAGTACCGTAATCTTCGATTCATATTCCAGATGCTCGTATCCGACAAACTTAGAGGTTACAGACGGATCAATGGATTCGTATACGGTTGCATCTGCTCCCATGTAGTTCGTTGCCTTACGTGCTTTTCTTGCAGTCTGGCGCTGAACTTCCATTGCGGCTTTAAATCCCTCTTCATCAATATCCATACCTTCTTCTTCCAGAATCTCTTTGGTAAGATCGATCGGGAATCCATAGGTATCATATAATTTGAACGCATCTTCTCCGGACAGAGTCTTTGTTCCTTCTTCTGCCATCTTTTCTTTCATCTCATTCAGAATGACAAGCCCCTGGTCGATGGTCTTCTCAAACTGCTCTTCTTCCTTGCGGATGACATTCATGATAAAGTCTTTCTTTTCTTCCAGCTCCGGATATCCGTCTTTAGAGCCTTCGATCACAGTTGCAGCAAGATCTGTAAGGAATCCCGGTGCAACGTTCAGAAGTCTTCCGTGACGGCATGCACGGCGGAGAAGACGGCGAAGAACATATCCTCTTCCTTCATTAGACGGCATAATACCATCAGAGATCATGAAAGATACAGAACGCACATGGTCTGTGATTACACGCAGAGATACGTCTGTGCTTTCATTATCTCCATAAGATACTCCTGCGATCTCACATACCTGGTCACGCAGTGCTTTTAAAGTATCAATATCGAACATAGAGTCTACATCCTGTACGATACATGCAAGTCTCTCAAGTCCCATACCGGTATCAATATTCTTCTGCTTCAGTTCGCTGTAGTTTCCATGTCCATCATTGTCGAACTGTGAAAATACGTTGTTCCAGATCTCCATATAACGGTCACATTCGCAGCCTACTGTACATCCCGGTTTACCACATCCGTATTTTTCTCCACGGTCATAGTAAATCTCTGAACACGGACCGCACGGACCTGATCCATGCTCCCAGAAGTTGTCTTCTTTTCCGAAACGGAAAATTCTCTCCGGTGCAATACCAATCTCTTCGTTCCAGATCTTCCATGCCTCATCATCGTCTTCATATACGGACGGGTACAGACGATCCGGATCCAGTCCAACCACTTCTGTCAGGAATTCCCATGACCAGTGGATCGCTTCTGTCTTAAAGTAATCACCGAATGAGAAGTTACCAAGCATTTCAAAGAATGTACCGTGACGTGCAGTCTTTCCTACGTTCTCGATATCTCCTGTACGGATACATTTCTGACAGGTTGTCACACGGCGTCTCGGTGGGATCTCCTGTCCTGTAAAATATGGTTTCAGCGGTGCCATTCCTGAATTGATCAGCAGAAGGCTGTTATCATTGTGCGGCACCAGCGAAAAGCTTTTCATTTTTAAATGACCTTTGCTCTCAAAAAAGTCAAGAAACATGCGTCTAAGTTCGTTAACTCCGTAAGCTTTCATCTTTATCCTCCTCGCTTCTATCAGCTAAATTCTAATTATAAAGAGATTTTGATGGCTTGTCAATATAATGAAATTTAAAAAGGAACCGCATTTTCTGCGATTCCTTCTTTTTTCCATTCTACTTAGTCTCTGAATTCTTTGCGTCTTTTCTTTCGCGAAGCTTCTTGCCTGCAAAAACCCCTCCGACTGCAAACACTCCGATAAAGAGCATCTTCAATACCGTAGAGATCAGTGTTGAAAAAAATGCCATCTTGTCATGCCTCCCATGCTATCATTTTCTTTTCTCCTTGATTTATGCATATTATAGCATATACAAAAAAATTTTCCAAACTTTTTTAGCATTTTCACATACAATTTCGACCTTTTGTATCTGCCTTGCAGTTCCTACTCCACCATGCCAAAAAATTTCTGCGCATAGTGTACGGACTGCATGGCATCTTTTCCATAGAAATCTGCCCCGATCATATCCGCGTAATCCTGGTTCAGAACAGCCCCGCCTACCATGACTTTGCAGTCCGGTTTTTTCTCTCTTAAGAGTTTGATCGTCTCTTCCATGCTGACTACAGTTGTGGTCATCAGCGCACTTAAGCCTACCAAAGTGACATTCTCCTCAACTGCTTTTTCTACGATTGCCTCCGGCGGCACATCCTTTCCGAGATCGATCACATCAAAACCATAATTTTCAAGAAGAACTTTCACTATATTCTTTCCGATATCATGGATATCACCTTTTACGGTAGCAAGGATGATCTTCTCCTTCTTTTCTTCTTCCTGTCCGGATGAAGCAAGCACATCCTTGATAACTGCAAAGGCAATCTTCGCAGCATCCGCACTCATCAGAAGCTGCGGAAGGAAGACGGTTCCCTTTTCAAAACCTTCACCGACTACATTGAGTGCCGGGATCAGTTCCTCCTGGATGATATCCAGCGGTTCCCTCGTACCGATCAGGTCACGGGTGATATGATGCGCCTCTTCTTTCAGCCCTCTCTCGATTGCATATTTGAGTGTCATCTCAACGCCTGCAGCTTTTGGTGCATTTCCGGCTGCTGCAGCTGCCTGCGATGCCTGGACTGTCACCGTCTCTGTGGTTCCCGCATAAGTACTGATATAATTCGTACAATTTTCATCAAAGCCCATCAGTGCATTATAAGAACGATAAGCTTTCATCATATCTTCTGAGGATGGATTGATGATTCCTGCCGTCAGTCCGTTCTGCATTGCCATCGCATAGAAATAGCTGTTGACAATCGGGCGCCTTGGAAGTCCAAAAGAAATATTCGATACTCCAAGAACGGTTCTGACCCCGAATTCTTCCCGTACTCTCTTCAATGCTTCCAAGGTAACCTTTGCCCCGTCCTTTTCCGAACTGATGGTCATGGTCAGCACATCGATCACGATATCTTTCTTGTCGATTCCGTATTTGGCTGCTTCGTTGATGATCTTACCTGCAACACGCACACGGCCTTCTGCATCCTTCGGAATCCCCTCTTCATCAATGGTCAGTCCGACAACCACACCGCCATATTTCCGGATCAGAGGAAAGACTTCGTCCATAGAAACCTGCTTTCCGTTTACAGAGTTGATCATCGGCTTTCCATTGTAGATACGCATTGCACGTTCCATAGCCTTTCCATCTACTGTGTCAATCTGAAGTGGAAGACTGGTCACGCTCTGCAGTTCTTTTACAACTTTTTCCATCATGGCAACTTCGTCAATATCCGGAAGTCCTACATTGACATCCAGAATGTGCGCGCCCTTATCCTGCTGCGTGATCGCTTCTTTCAAAATGTAGTCCATATCTTCATTTTTCAGTGCTTCTTTGAATTTTTTCTTTCCAGTCGGGTTGATTCTTTCCCCGATGATACGCGGCATATCATCCAGGATCACAGCCTGTCCATAAGAAGATACGATCGTATCATGCTTTTTCTCGATCTCGCGCAGCGGAAGATCTTTGCATTCTTCCACCAGCTTTTTAATATGCTCCGGTGTCGTTCCGCAGCATCCGCCGATCACACAGGCTCCTTCTTTTACAACCTCCTGCATGATCCGGGCAAACTCATCCGGCTCTACATCGTAATACGTTTCCCCGTTCTTCTGCTTCGGAAGTCCGGCATTTGGCTTCACAATGATCGGAAGGGAGGTATATCTTCTTAAATCGTTTAGGATTGGAAGCATCTGTTTCGGCCCAAGTCCACAGTTCAGCCCCAGTGCATCTACGCGGAGTCCTTCCAGCATTGCCACAACAGAAGGGACATCCCCGCCTGTCAGAAGCTTTCCTCTTTCATCAAAGATCATGGTTACAAATACCGGAAGAGAAGAATTTTCTTTTGCTGCAAGAATGGCTGCCTTTACTTCATAGGTGTCACTCATGGTCTCGATATGGATCAGGTCTGCACCGTACTTTTCTCCATAGCGGACGGCTTCTGCAAATGCTTCATAAGCATCATCAAAATCCAGATCTCCCATTGGTTTCAATAGCTTTCCGGTCGGTCCCATATCCAGTGCCACATAAGTCTCTTTTCCAATCTGCTCTCCTGCTCTTTTTGCATTTGCAATCCCTGCACGGATCACTTCTTCAACCGTATATCTGTCATCATGAAATTTGCAGACATTAGCGCCAAAGGTATTTGCAAGAACCACATCACTTCCTGCTTCGTAATATCTGCGGTGAATCGCTTCCACCTTTTCCGGATGTTCGATGTTCCAGGTCTCCGGAAGTTCTCCCGGTGCAAGTCCTTCTGCCTGCAGAAGAGTTCCCATTCCTCCATCTAAAAATAAAATTTCTTTTCCCAAACGTTCTCTGATATTCATACCCTACGCTCCTTAATTTCTTCTGTAAATGCAGTCCTTCTTCTCACACACTTCGCAGCCTTTGATGTGACATTTTTCCTGCGTATCACTGATCCCAATGATTGCAGTCACCGATTTTGTCGGTGTGAGCATATAGCTGTCTGTCATGGTAAGTCCGATCTTCTTTGCCGTATCCAGCATCCGTAGGATATCGTCCTGATGATGGATATCAAAATCACCGTATCCCGGACTGAATCTCGGTCTGAGCCATTTATTCTGTGCTTTTAACTCTTCTCCGATCGAAAGCTGCAGATCGTCACAGTACTCCTCCAGATATGCAGCTGCACATGCCTGCAATACGACAGATTTCGCCATATCTGTCAGTGAATAACGTTTCATCAGTATATCGACACTGGTACCGAGTGTTGCGCCAAATACAACTGCCTCTTTGCAACCTCTGAGATTCTTTCCGAGACTTCTGCTTTTAATATTCATTTTTCCGATCGTCACCTGGTCTTCTCCTGTAACTTTACAGTCAAAAATGCGATAGACGGATTTTGCCTGCGTAGTCTGATCGAGCTCCCCGAAGGAAACATCGATCAGCGCAAGCGTCTGTTCATCTACCGCATGTCTTCCATATCCCAGATAACGAATTGCTTCTTTCGTTCTGGCATCTGTCATCTTTCTTATGTTCCTTTATTTTACGATTTCTGAAAGGTTCTGCATGATTGCAGCAGCTACTTCCGGTTTATTCATCGAATATACGTGGATATTGCGGACTCCATTTGCGATCAGGTCAATGATCTGGTCGGTCGCATATACAATTCCCGCCTGCTTCATCGCTGCCGGATCATCTCCAAAATAGTCTACGATCGCACGGAATCTCTGCGGAACAGCAGTTCCTGAAAGGGCACAGCTTCTTGCGAGCTGCTTTTTCGTTGTGATCGGCATGATTCCCGGAAGCACCGGTATCATGATTCCCTGTTCACGGATACGATACAGAAAATTATAGAAAATATCATTATTGAAAAACATCTGTGTGGTAATAAAATCCACTCCACAATCTACCTTTTCTTTGAGATAACGGATATCATCTTTCTTGTGTTCCATCTCTACATGTCCTTCCGGATAGCATGCAGCTCCGATGCAGAAGTCTCCCATTTTTTTGATGTCTTCGATCAGTTCACAGGCATGAGAATACTGTCCCGGAAGCGGGAACTGTCCATCCTGCGGGATATCTCCTCTGAGTGCAAGGATATTCTCAATCCCTTCTTTCTGAAGCTGTCCGATAACCTTATGTACCTCTTCCTTGGTTGAGGACACACAGGTCAGATGTGCAAGTGCCGGAATCTTCAGGTCATTCTTGATATGACTTGCAATCTTAACCGTATTCTTACTGGTTCCACCACCGGCTCCATAGGTAACACTGATAAATGACGGGGTAAGTTCTGCGATCCCATCCGTTGCTTTTAACACGGATTCAAAGCCCGCATCCGTCTTCGGTGGAAACACTTCAAAGGAAATATGTACTCCGTCTGCTTTAATTTTGTCTATAATCCTCATAATGAATGTTTCTCCTCTGTAAAATTTTCATTTCATGATACCATATTTTCCGGTAAATTACCAGAATGCATTTTACATATTTTCGTAAAGTTCTTCGTAAAGCTTGGCTGAATTCTTCCATGAGAAGTCTTTTTCCATACCACGCTCTACAATCTTGTTCCAGTCACGCTTCTTGTCATAGTAAATCTGTTCTGCATATCTTACAGTTGCAAGCATCTCATGCGCATTGTAATTGGTGAAACTGAATCCGGTTCCGGTCTTCTCGTACTCATTGTAAGCTTCTACAGTATCTTTGAGTCCGCCTGTCTCTCTTACGATCGGCACCGTACCATATCTCAGACTCATCAGCTGGCTCAGTCCACATGGTTCAAATAATGACGGCATCAAGAATGCATCACAGGATGCATAGATCTTGTGAGACATCGGCTCTGAATAATAGATCTGTGCAGATACCTTATCCGGATACTTCCATGCGAAATGACGGAACATGTTCTCGTATCTCTCATCTCCGGTACCGAGTACGACGATCTGAACCGCATCCTGGCAAAGTTCATCCATCACACAGTCGATCAGGTCAAACCCCTTCTGGTCGGTCAGTCTGGATACGATACCGATCATCATACGGTGCGGATCTCTCTCCAGTCCGAGTTCTTCCTGCAGCGCCATTTTATTTTTCACTTTCTCCTTGCGGAAGTTTTCGACAGAGTAAGTTCTTGCAATGTTGGTATCTGTTGCCGGATTAAAATCACCGTAATCAATACCATTGACAATTCCTGACAGGCAGTTTGATCTTGCCTGCATCAGTCCTTCCAGCTTCTCCCCGTAAAACGGTGTCTTGATCTCTTCCGCGTAACTGCTACTTACCGTTGTCACACGGTCAGCGTAGACAATTCCGCCTTTCAGATAGTTGGCATCGTCATATGCTTCCAGCTTATCCGGTGAGAAATAGTATGCCGGAAGTCCGGTGATATCCATAACCGTCTTCTTATCCCAGATACCCTGGAATTTGAGGTTATGTATGGTGATCACAGTCTTGATTCCACGGAAAAACTCATTGTTATAGCGGAAATTATCCAGATAAATCGGAACAAGCCCGGTCTGCCAGTCATGACAGTGAATGATATCCGGTCTGAAATCCAGAAGTGGCAGTGCACTTAAGGCTGCTTTTGAAAAGAATGCAAACTTCTCAATATCGTATGCAATATCACCATATGGCTGCGAACCATTAAAATAATATTCATTGTCTATGAAATAAAAAGTGATTCCTTCGTACTGAAGTTCAAGAAGCCCTACATACTGCTGTCTCCAGTTCAGATCCATATAGAAATGAAGTCTGTAAGAAAGTTTATCTTTCCATTCGTCTTTCATGCACATATACTTTGGAAGCATAACACGTACATCGTATTTGTTCTTATCAAAATATTTTGGTAGTGATCCCACTACATCGGCTAATCCTCCTGTTTTGATAAACGGAACTGATTCAGATGACACAAATAATACTTTTTTCATTTAACACCCTCCTTACTCTCGCGGCTTATTTATAATTATACCGCAATTTCATCCGTTTGAAAAGAATTATCTGCGCTTTGATTTCAGTCTGATCGTGTCTGCGACCAGAGCAATAAATTCAGAATTGGTCGGTTTTCCTTTCCCGTTACTTACTGTGTAACCGAAAAGAGCTTCTAAGGTATCCAGCTTTCCCCTGCTCCATGCAACCTCGATCGCATGGCGGATCGCCCGTTCAACACGGCTCGATGTGGTCTGGTTCTTTTTCGCGACTGTCGGATACAGGATCTTTGTGATCGCATTTAAAACTTCCATATCGTCAACCGCCATCAGAATGGAATCCCTCAAATAATGATACCCTTTTATATGTGCCGGGATTCCGATTTCATGGAGCAGTTCTGTCACCTGTGTTTCCAGGTCCTCCTCAGAAGGTTCCGCATATACGGTATAATCTGTGTAAGGCGCTACACTCTTTTCCGCATGTCCGGAGCTTTTGATCCGCTGAAGGATTGTTTCATTGCGAAATGGTTTCAGGATGTAGTAGGCTGCTCCTTTTTCGAAGGCATCTTCCGTGATCCTCTCCTGTCCAATCGCAGTTACAATAATAAAATTCGGCTGTTTCTTTACTGTTTTATCTGCGCCTATCATTTCCATCACACTGATTCCATCCATTTTCGGCATAATTAGGTCAAGAAGTACAACGTCAGGCTGTTTATCTCTTATAATGTGATAAATATCTTCTCCGTTCCTGGCTTTTCCCACCAGTTTGAGATCTTTATCACTTTCTACAATTTCTCCTAGTAAATTCAACATTCTTTCGTTATCGTCAGCAATCGCTACATTCAGTTTTTCCATAAAGCCTTTCCCCTCCTTAAAGTGACAATTTGCACTGGAATGGAACCTATTATAACCTTCTGTATTCTGCGAATACAAGCAAATGGTGTCGCAGAAATCTGACAAGGTTCGCATATTTCAATCTTTTTTCAGATTTTCCAGCATGTTTTCGATAAATATTCCGTATCCTTTTGTCGCATCCTGTACGAAAACATGTGTTACTGCGCCTATAATCTTTCCATTCTGCATAATGGGGCTTCCACTCATTCCCTGCACAATCCCACCGGTCAGTTTAAGTAACCGTTTGTCAGTAACCTGAATTTCAATCCCCTTATTCACCTCCCTGGCATCCAGGTCAACTTTTGTGATTCTGACTGTATAATCTTCTGTCTTTCCGCTTACCGCACAGCGGATATACGCCTTTCCGACCTGAATTTCTTCCTTTGCCACAGCCGGATAAGCTTCTTTGCTGTCAAATATTCTCTCAATCCTGTCTAATTTCCCATAAATCCCTGTCTCTGTGTTTGTAGTAATCGAACCTAAAATATTGTAATGATTGTAGACAATGATCCCTTCCATCCCTCCGGGATTTCCGTTCTCACCTTTTTTAATATTCTGAATGCTGGTATCATATAATCTTCCCGTTGACATTTCGATCAGTTTGCCGGTATCTACATCATGTATTCCATGTCCCAACGCACCGTATTCACTATCTGCATTCAGAAAAGTGATTGTGCCGAGTCCCTGCGCGTTATCACGCACCCAGATTCCAAGTTTATATGCCCCGCCTTCATCTTTTGTCGGATGAAGTTGTACATCAATATACACTTTTTTTCGACGAATGTGTAAGACAACGGACTTATTCGATAATTTTTTAACCCGTTCGATAAGCTCAGATTTATTATAAATACTGTCAGAATCAACTCCGACAATATAATCTCCCTCCTTCACCAGATGCTTCGCCGGATTCACACCGATCCCATCTTTTCCCTTAATTTCCTGCGTCCCCAGCACCATCACGCCATCCGTCTCCATATAGATCCCAACCGGCATCCCTCCCGGAATCAGAAGGTTTCCCGAAAGTTCACTGACCGAAGCCTCCCTCTCCGCTTTCTCAGCCCGCCATTCCCTGTAGCAATAGCCGCCTCCTATAACCACGATTACCGCTAATAACACACTTAACATTTTCCGATAACTTCTAACCGACATTGCACACCCCTTTTTCCTCCCTAAAATTCCGCAAAAAATAAGGCAGGATTTTTTCTCCTGCCTCTAGTATGTGCTCAATCTTATTTTTTCAAACCGGATGCCAGAATTTTCATCTCCCGTGCGTTTTCCAGCACCGCATCCGTAATCTTTGCGCCTCCAAGGATCCTTCCCAGCTCCTGCACAGATTCTTCCCCGTCAAGCTGCCGGATCTTGGTCTTTGTCATCTGATCTTCCACCCGTTTTTCAATCAGGTAATGAGTATCTGCCATTGCAGCGATCTGTGCCAGATGCGTAATGCAGATCACCTGATGTTTCCTGCCGATTAGGCACATCTTCTCGGAAACCTTCTGTGCGGTACGACCGCTGATCCCCACATCGATCTCATCAAAGATCAGTGTCTCGATCTCATCTTTATCCGCCATGACTGCCTTGATCGCAAGCATGATGCGGGAAAGTTCACCGCCGGATGCCACAGTTGCAAGCGGTCTTGTCGGTTCACCCGGATTCATGGAGATCATAAATTCCACCTCATCCGTTCCTTCTACTGTGTACCCGGAGGTTTTTGAAAACCGAATTTCAAAGCAGACATCCAGGAAATTCAGATCCTGAAGTCCTTCTGCGATCTTTGCCTGCAAAAGCTTTGCCTCTTTTTTACGGATCTTCGACAGACCCTCGCATTCTTTTTGCAGACGTTCCTCTGATTTTTTCAGTTTTCCCTTTAATTCATTTAAATATTCATCATAATTTTTTAAAATCAGGAGGCGCTCCTCGTCATCCGCCTTATGCTGCAGGATTGCCTCTGCCGAATCTCCGTATTTGACCTTCAGATGATTGATCTGGTTCAGCCGGCTCTCCGTCTCATAGAACTGTTCCGGTTCAAAGGAAAGACTGTCCAGATAACAGCGAAGCTCGCGCCCGGAATCCCCGATCAGATTCTCCACTTCGACCAGCTGTTCATACAGTTCTCCCGATTTGTCATCATGTTCTGCCGCCACAGCTGCCGCACGTACTGCCCGTCCGATCGCTTCTGCCGCACTTATACCGCCTTCTCCTGCTGTATACAGATACGCCTCTTCCAGATTCTCTGCGATTCTTTTCCCCTGCATCATCCGCCGGTAATCTTCTTCTACCGACTGGCATTCTGCCGCAGTGATTCCTGCATTTTCAATCTCATCAATCTCAAATTCAAGAAAAGAAATCTCTTTGGCTCTCTCAGCCTCGTCTTTATCGGCTTCCTTAAGTTCTTTTTCCAGCCGGCGGTATTCCCTGTATGAATCCGCCACTTTTTTCTTCCATTCTCCGGCTTCTTTTGCAAATGCATCCAGAATTGCCAGATGATTTTTTTTATATAACAGTGACTGATGCTCATGCTGCCCGTGAATATCGATCAGAACCTGGGCTGCTTCCTTTAGCCGCCCCAGTGTCACAGTCTCTCCATTGATCCGGCTCACACTTCGGTTTCCGTTAAACCGTCTGGTGATAATGATCTGCCCTCCGTCCGGCGAAAGATCCATCTCTTCCAGCTTCCGTACCGTTTCCGGATTTTCCACATAAAAGGTCAGTTCTACAAGTCCCTTATCGGCTCCCTTACGAAGCATATCTGCTGAATATCTTCCGCCCAGGGCAAGACTGACACTCCCCAGGATAATTGATTTTCCGGCACCGGTTTCCCCGGTCAGGATATTGAGTCCACCAGAGAAATCCACTTCCGCCTCATCGATTAGCGCCAGATTTTTTACATGCAAATTTTGTAACATTCTTTCTCCTGTCTATTGTTCCAGTAGTTTCTTGATCTTTTCCATCAGTAGAATCGTATCATCTACGGTCCGCACAGCGCACATGATCGTATCATCCCCGGCAATACAGCCAACGATCTCATTCCAGTTCATCGCATCCAGTGCCGCAGCCACTGCCATCGCCATACCGGATACCGTTTTCAGTACCAGAATATTCTGAGCCATATCCATAGAGCTGAATCCATCCCGCAAAATGCGCACATATTTTTCAGTCATTCCATTCTGTGCACTCTGGAGTACCGCATATTTCTGCCTGCCGTTTTCTGCCGGAATCTTGGTGAGCTTTAAGTCGCGGATGTCTCTGGATACCGTTGCCTGCGTCACTTTAAATCCCGCTTCATTCAGATACTCGGCAAGCTCATCCTGTGTCTCAATCTGATATTTGTTGATCAATTCTACAATTTTGGCATGTCGATTTACTTTCATCTTCTAGTTTCCTTTCATCTTTTCACGTAATGTTTCCAGAAAGCTCACTTTGCTGAGTTTTACGATTTTCGCTGTCTCCCACGCCTTTTTGATCCGAATCCGGTCACCGGTATGAAGCGGGACTTCATCCGCACCATCATATGCAATCACTGCTTCCTCGATCTGATTTTCCCGTTTTGCACCAATCTCGATCACGATCTCATCTTTGTCTGCGAAAACAATACTGCGGGAATTGAGTGCATGCGAGCAGATCGGTGTCACAACGATCAATGACGCTGTCGGCTCCACAATCGGTCCTCCTGCAGACAGATTGTACGCAGTAGAACCCGTCGGTGTGGACACGATCAGTCCGTCCGCATCATAGGAGTTCAAAAACTCTCCGTTAACATAGAGATTAAAATGAACGATCTTCATGCTGCCGGATCTCGTCATGACAATATCATTGAGTGCCACATCTCTTACATTGCGATATGCAGCGGATCCATACAGCATCATCCGCTCTTCAATCGTATAATTGCCCTCTACAAGCTGTTTTACAGCCTCTTCTACATTCTGCACCTCTACCTCGGTCAGATAGCCAAGGGTGCCCATATTGATTCCAAGCATCGGAAGATCCCGTCCGAACAGACGTCTGGATGCCTGGATAAAGGTTCCATCTCCGCCTACCGTCAACACACAATCAATATCCTTTGGAATCTTGATCTTCGAAAAATTCCCTTCTTCCGGCCGCTCTTCCAGATAACATTTCTTCCCGTAGGATTCAATGCATTTTTTTATTTTCACGGTGATCTTCCGGTTTGCATCCTTCATATCATTCGTGATGATGTAAAACTTTTCCATGTCTTTTTATTTCTTCTCCTCAGCCGGATCCTTTTTCGCAAGTGTGTCAAAAGCAGCATCGACAGTCCCCCGAATGTCTACGCTCTCCACAATCTTTGCCTCTTCCTCCGGGCATTTTTTCAGATGTACCAGATACTCGATATTCCCTTCCGGTCCTTTGATCGGTGAAAATTCAAGTGCTGCTACTTCAAAGCCGATCGATACTGCATAATCGGTTACTTTTTCAATGACCTCGATATGGGTACTCTTTTCCCTTACCACACCTTTTTTCCCAACCTTCTCACGTCCGGCTTCAAACTGTGGCTTGATCAGTGCAACGATCTCGCCGTTCTCTTTCAGGTAATTGCGGATTGGGAGAAGTACCTTCGTCAGCGAAATAAAAGAAACATCGATCGATGAAAAATCAATTGGTTCTCCCAGGTCTTCCGGCTGTACATAACGGATGTTGGTCTTTTCCATGCAGATCACTCTTTCATCCTGACGTAATTTCCAGTCCAGCTGACCATGTCCCACATCGATGGCAAACACCTTGACTGCTCCATTTTGCAGCATGCAGTCTGTAAAGCCTCCTGTCGAAGATCCCACATCGGTACATACCTTTCCTTCCATGGATACATCAAAATTTTTCATTGCCTTTTCCAGCTTGAGTCCTCCGCGGCTGACATACGGAAGTGCATGTCCACGGACTTCGATCTGAACCTCTTCCGGAAAGAAAGTTCCCGCTTTGTCCTCTCTCTGTCCATCCACGAATACATTACCGGACATGATGATCGCTTTTGCCTTTTCTCTGGAGGATGCCAGATTTCTCTTTACAAGTAATACATCCAACCGTTCTTTCATTCTCTATCAATCCCTCCTGCTTTCTTCTGCTATATATGCAGTGATAATCCTGGCCACGCAGGATTCAATATCCAGCATCACCTCACTGCGAAGTACGTCTACACTTCCGTGTTCGATATAATCATCCGGCAGTGCCAGATTCAGGACCTCTGCGTCTGTCTCAAGACCTGCCAGATAAGCAGTCACAGATTCTCCGAATCCGCCTCTACGGATATTCTCTTCCAGTGTCACGATCAGCCGGTGTTCCACTGTCAGTTTCCGGAGCATCTCCTCATCCACCGGCTTTACAAACCGGGCATTGATCAGGGTACAGTTATATCCAATCTCTTTCAAACGCTTCCGCACCTGAACTGCCTGCTCAAACATATGTCCGACACTGATGATCGCAATATCCTCTTCTTCATAGACCGGCTCACTCTTTCCATACTCGATCGGCGCTCTGTATTCACGGAATCCGCCAAATGCGCTGCCTCTTGGATAGCGCACTGCTGCCGGTGCTCCAAGTCTTACCGCAAACCGCACCATATCCGCCAGCTCCCATTTATTTTTCGGAGAAAGGACGGTCATATTCGGGATCATCGACAGATAAGAAAGATCAAAGATCCCCTGATGGGTCTCCCCGTCGCTTCCCACAAGTCCTGCCCTGTCCACGGCAAATACGACCGGAAGCTTCTGCAGACAGACATCATGGATCATCTGGTCAAACCCTCTCTGCAAAAACGAAGAATACACAGCAAATACCGGATGCAGTCCTGCCGCGGCAAGTCCTGCCGCAAAGGTCACGCCATGCCCCTCTGCGATCCCCACATCAAAAAAGCGGTCCGGATAGTATCTGTGAAATGCTGCCAGACCGGTTCCGTCTTCCATTGCTGCCGTGATCGCTACCAGTCTGTCATCTTTTTTTGCCAGATCCAGCATAACCTTGGAAAACACATCTGTACAGGAATCCTTTCCACTTTTGGAAATCGGCTCTCCTGTCTGGATATCAAACGGACCTGTTCCATGGAAACGGGAAGGGTTTTCTTCTGCCGGGAGATACCCTTTCCCCTTTTTCGTCAGGACATGGACAAGCACCGGTCCTTTTACCCTTTTTGCCTCGGTAAACGCACGGCACAGCGCCTTCAGGTCATGCCCGTCCACCGGTCCTAAATACTTGATTCCCATATCTTCAAAGAACATTCCCGGAACCAAAAGCTGCTTGATGCTGCTCTTGGTGCGCTTAATATGCCGCACCATCTTTTCACCGCCAAACGGAATACTGCCAAGTACATTTTCCACGGTATCCTTCAGGTCGGTATAGGCCCGGGCAGTGCGCAGCTCTCCGAGATAACTGGACATTCCACCGACATTTTTGGAAATAGACATATGGTTATCGTTAAGCACGATGATGAAATTCGTTTTCATCTCCGCAGCATTATTCAGTGCTTCATATGCCATTCCTCCGGTCAGGGATCCGTCACCGATAACAGAGATCACGGAATAATCCTGCCCCAGGATATCCCTTCCTCTGGCATAGCCAAGTCCGGCCGAAATTGAAGTGGAGCTATGACCGGTATCAAAGGCATCACAGTCACTTTCTTTTCGTTTCGGGAAACCGCTCATCCCACCATATTTTCTCAGATCATCAAATCCTTCTTTCCTTCCGGTCAGAATTTTATGCGTATAAGACTGATGCCCTACATCCCAGATCATCTTATCCTCCGGAAGCTGAAAACTGAGATGCATTGCCATGGTAAGCTCTACCACACCCAGATTGGACGCAAGATGCCCTCCTGTCTTGCTGATCTTCTCAACAAGAAAGGTACGGATTTCTTCTGCAAGCCCTGCCAGTTCCTGTTCATTTAATTTTTTGATATCATTCGCTTCGTGAATCTGCTCCAGATACACTTCATCCACCCCGCTTATTTTTTCCTGTGTATCAGTTCCTGTATCAGCTGTGTCAGATACGTATTTTCTCTGTCCAACCCGGAAAGCAGCTCCAGTGCTTCCTGTGAAATAACTTCCACATCTCTGGTTGCTTTTTCCAGACCTTTTAATGTAACATAGGTTGTTTTTTCATTTTTTTCATCGCTGTGGACCGGTTTGCCAAGCTCTTCTGTAGTACTTGTCACATCCAGGATGTCATCCTGGATCTGGAAAGCAATCCCCACATCCGATGCGATCTTCTGCACTTTCTCAAGCTCTGCATCCTCTGCACCTGCAAGAAGTGCCCCGATCATCATCGAACTTTCGATCAGCGCTCCTGTTTTCAGTTCATAGATAAAGTTCAGCATGCCTTCATCAAGTCCCACACCGCAGGAAGCCACATCCACGACCTGACCGCCTATCATCCCGTAAATACCGGCTTTTTCTGCAAGGATTTTTAAAGCTTTTCCAATCAGAAGACTCTTTTCAGGTGCGATTTCAAATGCCTTTACCGCCGTCTCAAACGCATAGTTCAGAAGTGCATCCCCGGCAAGAATTCCCATTGCTTCCCCGTATACAATATGCGTTGTCTTTCTTCCTCTACGGTACTCGTCATTGTCCATTGCCGGCAGATCATCGTGCACCAGGGAATAAGTATGGATCATCTCCATTGCTGCCATAAACGGCTCGATTTCTTTTCCTTCTCCTCCGAAAAGGCGGTATGTCTCCTGCATCAGCATTGGGCGGAGTCTCTTTCCGCCTGCCATCACACTGTACTCCATCGCCTCCATGATCTGGCTCTGGTAACCTTCTGCTTTCGGCAGATATTTTACAAGAAGCTTTTCAATCACTTCTGTTCTTTCTTTCATTTCTTCTTTAAAAGTCATGTATTTCTCCATTCTCTTCCAGCACCTGCACTTTTTTCTCTACTGTATCAATCTTCTCATTACAAAACTTCAGCATTTCCATGCCCTTCTGATACAGTCCGAAGGACTCTTCCAGCGAAGTATCTCCCGATTCCAGCTCTTTTGCCACCTGATCCAGCTTTGCAAAAAGCTCTTCCAGAGATTCTTCCGGCATTTCTTCTGCAATCTCGTTTTTCTTATCTGCCATTTTCCTACTCCTTCTTGGTATCTGTTACCTGTGCCTCGATCTGCCCGTCTGTCACATAAATCCGAAGCCAGTCTCCTTTTTTTACATCCGCTACTTTCTTTACGGTCCCTTCCGATCCCTGTACATAGGAAAAGCCCTGGTTCAGCTTGGCAAGCGGAGAAAGTCCCTTCATCCGTTCGATCCGGATTGCAAGCTGCTGACGGCTTTCCCGCAGATTCCGCTCCATCAGAAGCGGCAGCATCTCCTGCACTTTCCGGGTCCTCTCCTGTTCCTGTTCCAACCGCTGATGCATGGCTTTTGGAATCTGCTCCTCATAGTCTGCAAGCTGCTGGTGCATGGACTTAAGTTTCCCTGACGGACTTAAGTAACGGAATTTTTCTGCATACCGCGCTGTATGAAGTGATGCAACCTCCAGCTTTCTCCTCATACTTCGGTGCATCCTTTCCCGTTCTGTCCGGATCGTTTCCAGAAGTTCCCGGTAATTACAGATTGCAAGCTCTGCCGCAGCAGAAGGCGTCGGTGCACGAAGATCCGCTACATAATCTATGATCGTCGTGTCCGTCTCATGTCCTACTGCCGAAATAACCGGTACACTGCATTCAAAAACTGCGCGCGCTACATTTTCCTCGTTAAATGCCCACAGATCTTCAATAGACCCCCCGCCTCTGCCAACGATCATCACATCAACCTTTGCTTCCTCCAGTGCACGGATTCCCCGTACCACACTTTCAGACGCGCCATCCCCCTGTACCAGTGCCGGATACAGAAGAATCTGCACATATGGATTTCTCCGCCTGGTAATGTTGATAATATCGCGCACTGCCGCTCCGGTTGGTGCCGTTACAACACCAACTGTCCGCACATATTTTGGAATCGGCTTTTTATATTCCGGCGCAAACATTCCCATTTCTTCCAGCTCTTTTTTGAGCTTTATAAATTTTTCATAGAGAAGTCCCGCACCATCCAGTACGATCTCCTTTGCATAAACCTGATATCTGCCATCTCTTTCATAGACGCTGACGCTTCCAAGCACGATTACCTGCTGCCCTTCCTGCATACGAAAAGAAAGCCCGCTGCGCTGCCCGGCAAACATAACACAGGCAATCGTTCCGGACTCATCTTTCAGTGAAAAGTACAGATGTCCTGAAGTATGGTACTTACAGTTTGACACTTCCCCTTTGATATAAATTCGATTCAACATAAAGTCTTGCGTAAACATATTCTTAATGTACGCATTGACCTGTTTTACAGTATATACATTTCGCATGATTTCTGATTCTTATGCAAGCTTTCCGAGTACACCGTTGACAAATGCCGGTCCCTCATCTCCTGAAAAATTCTTTGCCAGCTCAACTGCTTCATTGATCGCTACTTTGACCGGCACTTCGTCATCCCACTTCATCTCATATACGGCAAGACGAAGAACAGAAAGATCCACTTTATTCATACGTCCGGTTTTCCAACCGGTTGTATGTTCATTGATCATCGCATCGATTTCTTCTTCATGTGCTGCGATATCTTTGACCTTTTTGCGCATATATCCGCGTTCTTCCTCACTTGCTTCTTCTACCTGTTCCAGATACAGTTCGATCTGTTCGTCTGCATCAGCCGCATCAAATCCGATGCTGAAGAGCATTTTAAATATATGTTCTCTGACTTTACTTCTTCGCATGTTCTCTCTCCAATTATTCTTCTTCCGGCATGTCCACACCTGCAACACGGATGTTTACGTCTGCAACGGTAAGACCTGTCATATTCTCGATTGCTGCCTTTACTTTTTCCTGTACCTTTAAAGTAGTATCTTTGATACTGCTACCATATTTGAGGTTCAGGGCAAGGGATACGGTAACGATACCTTCCAGCACGTCTACCTTTACTCCTTTGGAAAGGCTCTTCATTCCAAGCTTTGCGATCAGTTCTCTGGTTGCATTTCCTGCCATGGAAGATACCCCCTCTACCTCCATTGCTGCAAGTCCTGCGATAATTGCAACTACTTCATCAGCAATCTGTACTTCTCCGAGGTTCTCATCTGATTCTATCTTATAGGTATTTCTCTCTTCTTTACTCATTATAAGTCCTCCTGTCTGCGGTTCTTCCGCTCCTCGCGCTCATCTCGGAACCTTTCGGTTCCTCGATGTTCGTTGCACTCACATAGGTCTGGGCTGAAAGTGATTCGTCTGCGAGCAGCCGATCACTTTCTTCCCTTCCCTGCGCTCGTCGCTATGCGTTCATTGTAACATAAAAGATCCTTATTGGAAAGTTTTTTAGGAACGTCCGAATTCGGAAAGTTTCAGTCCTTCGTTTCGTTCCAGCACCATACGGATGCTCCAGCTGTTGACAAACAGAAGAAGCGGTCTGTCTTTCAGGTCCTTGATCTTCTTCATATCGGATGTGCCGACCAGCTTGTCCATATTGATTTCTTCATTCTCGATCCAACGGATATGTTCGTATGGAAGTGGTTCCAGACGGATCTCCACGTTATATTCATTTTCCAGACGGTATTTTAATACATCAAATTGCAGGACACCGACTACACCGACGATGATCTCTTCCATACCGGTGTTGAATTCCTGGAAAATCTGGATCGCGCCTTCCTGTGCGATCTCGTTGATTCCCTTGATGAACTGCTTTCTCTTCATCGTATCCACCTGGCGTACTCTGGCAAAATGTTCCGGTGCGAAAGTCGGAATTCCTTCGTATGCAAATTTTTCCGCTGAATTGGTCAGTGTATCTCCAATGGAGAAGATACCAGGATCAAATACACCGATGATGTCTCCACCATAAGCGGTATCGATCATGTGGCGTTCACTCGCCATCATCTGCTGTGGCTGTGACAGACGGACTTTCCTGCCTCCCTGGATATGGAAGACATCCATGCCTGCCTTGAACTCACCGGAACAGATACGCATAAATGCGATTCTGTCCCGGTGTGCCTTATTCATATTTGCCTGGATCTTAAACACAAATGCGGAGAAATCTTCTTCTTTCATCGGATCGATCAATCCTTTGTCGGACATTCTCGGAAGCGGCGAAGTCGTCATTTTAAGGAAATGCTGAAGAAAGGTCTCCACACCGAAGTTGGTCAGAGCTGATCCGAAAAATACCGGAGAGAGTTCTCCTTTGCTGACCATCTCCTGGTCAAATTCCGCACTTGCTCCGTCCAGAAGCTCAATCTCTTCTTCCAGCTGTGCGAACTGTGCTTCACTTACGATGCTCTTTGCTTCCTCACTGTCGATGGAAACCTTCTCAACTTCCCCGATCGAGGTTCCTTTCTTGGTATCTGAGAAAATCTCCAGCTCTCTGCTGTTCCGGTCAAATACGCCGCGGAATTCTTTTCCGGAACCGATCGGCCAGTTGATCGGACAGGTAGCGATCCCCAGTTCCTTTTCAATATCATCCAGTAATTCAAAGGTATCCATCGCTTCACGGTCCATTTTATTGATAAATGTAAAAATCGGAATATGACGCATGACGCAGACTTTGAACAGCTTTCTTGTCTGTGCCTCCACACCTTTTGATCCATCGATCACCATAACCGCCGAATCGGCCGCCATAAGAGTACGATAAGTATCTTCCGAGAAATCCTGATGTCCCGGTGTATCCAGAATATTGATGCAATAACCGTCATACTGGAACTGCAGGACAGAAGATGTTACCGAAATACCTCTTTCTTTTTCAATCTCCATCCAGTCTGAAACCGCATGTTTCGCTGTTGCCTTTCCTTTTACAGAACCTGCCTGATTGATTGCCCCACCATATAACAGAAACTTCTCTGTCAGGGTAGTCTTACCTGCATCCGGATGGGAAATGATCGCAAATGTTCTTCTTTTCTTTATCTCATTCGTAAAATCTGCCATGTTATTCTACTCCTACTATTTTCTCAATGTCACTCAAACTCTTATTATATGGTATTTTTGCTATAATATCAATCCCCTGATTCACTCGTATTTGTACTTTCATGGATCGGTGTGATCACCACATTTGCAGCATTTACCTCTGCTTTGCGTGTGACAATATCCTCGATCTGTGCCCGTTTTGCATCCGACAGATCCGCCACATCAACGACCACATCTGCGGATTCTTCGGTAAGACTTACCACCGCATCCTGAAAGCCTTTGCTGGCAAGCAGAGTCTCAATTGCGACCTCCTGTTCGGCGCGCTGTGTCATCTCCACCATCTGCGCAACTGCATCTGCTTTCTGGTCTTCTGCGATATCTGCATTATCAATGATCGCCTGCAAGGTTTCTTTGTTTTTTGCCCGCACCTGCTCCCGGTTCACTTTTGCCTGTGCTACAAGCGCACTGACCGATCCATTTGTCAGCACCGCCTCTCCCGGATTTCCGTCCACCTGATCGTTATCCGCTGTCTGGAGGGAGCTGTCACTTCCTGTGTCCTGATCCGAAATATCCAGAAGTTCCTTATTTGCCATCTCGCTTCCCGTCTCTGCTGTTTTGTTTTTCGAGCCAAAAATTTTTCCGGAATAGTTCAGATATCCTGCCGCAGCGATCATCACCGCAAGAACCGCAATTACAATCTGATTTTTCTTAAATACTTTTTTCACTAGCCTTCCTCCTATAAGATTCTTTTTTAGTTATGCTTCATTACTTTTATCTTATGCGTGTCTACTCCGAATAATGCCTGCACAGCCTCTGTGATATTTTCAATCACGATGGCATTATCTCCGCCATCTGCAATTACGAGAACACCTTCTATCCGGGGACTTAATTCCTGTTTCACATATGGCGTTTCTTCTCCATTTCCGTTTGCATAAACTGCCGTCTCTGAAGAACTGGTATTTTTTCCTCCGTTCTCCCCTTCCTGCACCTCACTTGTCATCTCCTGGTCCTTTTCCACTACCTTTTCCGAGGAAGAAGCCAAAGTGATCATCACCTTTACATTTCCAACTCCTTCTACTTTTGCAAGTGCATTTTCCAGCCGTGTTTCCAGTGCATCTGTATAAGTATCCCCCGATGCATTTTCCGCCTTCTGCCTCTGCTGTTCATCCTGTGTCTGGTCTGATTTTATATCGGAAACAGGCATCGCGATCACAACCAGAAGCAGTCCGACAAGTAATATGATCAGCCACTTATCTTTTTTTATTTTACGGATTTCAAACATCTTCATTCACCGCCCTTTTCGAGCAAATCCGCCGCATACTCCATCTCTTTTATCATCTGCTCATACTCCGCCGTCCGATACAGCTCCGTTACCTGTCCGGCTTCCCCCATAAGGTCCAGAACCGGCTGGGCAAGCAGAACTGTCAGAAGAAGTCCGCAGAAAAAACGGACATATTTCCGGTAGCTATTCTCTGGAAGTGCCTGCAAAAATGCGGTTACAAGAAGCATATAAACGGCGAGATTCTGCATCCACCTGTAAACCAGCTGTATCATTTTATCCCTCCTACGAAGCTGCCGATGCCGCAACTGCAAGTGTCACCAGAAACAGGACCGCCGTCGCAAGCACCGTCTTTAGCAGCATATGATAACCTTCCCCGGTAAAACTGATGGCCTCCACAATCCGTTTATCAGACACCGGCTGGATAAGTGCCGCCGTTCCTTTGTAAAGAAGCGTCAGAATTCCCATATTGATGACCGGGATCATCACAACTCCCGTTACAAGCAGTGCCCCTGCAATTCCAACTCCATTTTTTAAAAGGACCGCACTTCCAAGCACGACTTCGCTTGTCCCGCTGACTACATCACCGATTCCAGGAATCATTCCCACGCCCTTTGTCCAGACACTCCTTTTCACCTGATCTGCCGCCGGACTGATTATCCGCTCGATAAACCCGATCCCCGTCACCAGGGCAAGCAGACTTTTCAGACTCCATCCGATTACAAGTCGCAAAAGTTCCGCTGCCTTAGAAAGAAATTCCTCCTCCGTCAGATTGTTCAAGATTTCCATCAGAAGTGCGATCTGGATCAACGGAACGATCCATTTCAAAATCACAAGTTCCACAAGAAAAATCAGGAAAAGCGCCAGATTATAAAATGCGATCGCAGAAATACTTCCCACTGCGACTGCCATACAGACAAAGTAGACAGGACAGAGTACTCGCATAAAGAGGATCAGATTTTCGAGTCCATGCTGTACCTCTACGGCTGCTGCCTGAAAATTCCGTATGCCGACTGTAATCACAGACAGGTATACCAGAAAAAAGGCGGTCTGTGAGATCTGACAGTTCTGAAACACTTCCGAAAAGTTGGAAAAAACCGCTGCGATCAGCACCAGAAAAATGATAGATGCAAGCACCGGTTTATTGACCTTCAGCACATAGAAAAACTGATCCGTCACAAAGTTTCTGATCTGTCCGGCAGACAGGTTTTCATCCTGCCGGATCACAGACTCAACAAGATCCTGAAAATGCAGTTTTTCTTCCGGGAACAGTTTCCGGATTGCCGTATCCAGATCCTTTACCTCTGTCAGCTCCCAGATTTTCTGCTCTGTTTCCTCCTGCGTTTTTTCCAGATCCGTTTCTGTCATATTATCTTCTGTCCGGCTGTTTTCCGAAGAGGAATCTTCCCCTGCCGCAAATACCTGTACCGGCAGTATCAGTACGAAGATTACAAGTCCGATCATGTATGCTATGCCATATTTTTGAAAATAATGTTTCATTTTTCTTCCCTTTTACTATCCAAGTTCGCGGATTGCAAGAAGCAGTGCTTTTAATATCGGCATTCCTATTGCAAGTATACTGAGCCTTGCAAAGACCTCAATCTGCCCGGCGATCGTCTGATAACCGGCATCCTTGCAGATTGCTGCCGCAAATTCCGCCAGATAGGTCACACCCAGGATTTTCAGCATTGCCGTCAGATATACCGCATCGATCTTTACAAAGCTGCCAACCAATTCCAAAGTTTCCCGGATCACCGACAGATTCCGGCTCATTCCGAGAAAAAGGAAAATGCTGACCGCAATCCCCAGATAGATCCCATACTCTTTTCTGGTATTTTGAAATTGTAATGCCAGGAAAGTTCCTGCAATCCCGATGCAGGCTGCCTTAAGGATACTCATCTTTTCCCTCCTTTACAGAGCAAAGAGCCGTCTGATATCGTCAAACAGATCTGAAATATAAGGAAGGATCCAGAATAAAACCAGGAGCAGTCCTGCAAGGCTTGTGAGAAATGCCTGTTCTTCTCTTCCGCTGTGTTTCAGCACCTGTCCCAGGACAGAAACCAGAATCCCGACTGCCGCAATTTTAAATATCAGATTTACACTCATGTTTCGCTCCTATTTACAGAATCAAAATTGTCAGGAAAAGCCCTGCTGTAACACCCAGCAGATTGCAAAGCCTCCGTTTTTCCTGAATTTCTTTTAAAAGACCGCCTCTTTTTTCTTCCAGAAATTCTGCATACTGCAAGAAAATCTGCGTTTCCTGCTTCTTATCCAGGCTGCCAAGCTGCCTCCCAAGCTCATGCAGACGTACCCTTTCCTCCCTGCCAAGGAGCAGACATTCAAGATCACTTTCGCAGCACCTCTCCCAGATTATTGCAAGACTTCTTGACGGCATCTCCAATTCTTTTGCCAGATGTTCCAACCAGATCCTGTAGTTCTGACTGCATCTTCGGGAAACAGAAGCGCATACCTGGGCGAGTGGTGCATAAGTATACTCCATTTCTCCCGCAAGCTGCCTTATCACTCTTTGCAGCTCTCCGGTATCCGTGATCTGTCTCTGATATTCCATTCCCCTGCTGTATCCATAGCCGGATGTCGCCGCCACAATTCCCAGGCATCCGACCATTTTCAGATACACAGTTTTTCTCCCCGTTCGTTATAAATCCCTTCAATTTCTCCTACATGTTTCCCAGATTTCATCACAACATATCTGGCAAAGCATCTTTCCTTTACCAGATTGCTGACCAGTGGCTTTTCACGGATCTCATCCATACCGGAACCATGCACCGTCGTCAGCATGGTTGCCCCACAGTGCATGGCGTACTCGATCGCCTCTACATCCTTCGCTGTCCCGATCTCATCTGCCGCGATCACCTCCGGCGCCATGGACCGCACCAGCATCATCATTCCTTCTGCTTTCGGGCAGTTGTCCAGAATATCTGTCCGCATCCCAAGCTGGTTCTGTGGCACGCCACGATAGCATCCTCCAATCTCTGAACGTTCATCCACCACACCCACATTTCTTCCTTCCACCCAGCGGTTCCCATCCGAAATCTGCCGCACCAGATCCCGCAAAAGTGTAGTCTTTCCTCCACCTGGTGGGGAAATGATCATGGTATGGCAAAGTCTTCCTTTTTCAAGGATCACAGGAAACAGCTTATTCGCACAACCTGTAATCTCATGGCAGATTCGGATATTGATCGATGTAATATACTGAAAATTCCGGATCTGTTCCTTTTCCGAAATAATTTTCCCGGAAATTCCGACCCGATGCCCTCCTTCAATCGTCAGAAACCCCTGGCGCAGTTCATTTTCATAAGCATACAGGGAATAATTGGATACATATTCCATCGTTTCACGCAGTTCTTCTTTTGTCACCCGATGGGTAAAAAGTTCTTCCTTTCCCTCTTTTTTCACTGCAAGCGGCTGCTCTTCCCGAAGCCGGATCTCCTGGATCTTCTCAAAATCCAGTCCATGATTCAACAGGATCCCTCGGATTTTCTCCGGAAGCACCGCCAGAATTTGATCTTTCTTTTCTCTTCTCATCTTGTCCACCTCTCTTTAAAGAATGTATATGGAAGGCAGGAGAAAAATAGAACTAAAAAAGGACTCTACCGATACTGGTAAAGTCCTTCTGATTTTATAAAACTTTATTCTGCAACATCTTTGATGCTGAAGCTCAAACGTCCCATCTTGTCTTTTCCAAGGCAAACCACTTTGACGTGATCTCCGATAGAAAGAACATCTTCTACATGATCGATTCTCTGCTTAGCGATTTTGGAAATGTGTACCATTCCTTCTTTGCCCGGTGCAAATTCGATGAATGCGCCGAATTCTTTGATGCTTACAACATCACCTTCAAGAACCATTCCTGCCTCGAAGTCTGTTACGATGGTAGCGATCATCTTTCTTGCCTGTTCCATGCTGTCTGCATCTACGCCACAGATAGATACACTTCCTTCATCTGTGATATCAATCTTAACGCCTGTCTTTTCGATGATTGCGTTGATGGTCTTTCCTCTCTGACCTACAACTTCACCGATCTTAGCCGGATCAATATTCATCTGAATGATCTTCGGTGCATACTTGCCAACCTGTGCTCTTGGCTCAGCGATTGTCTTAGCCATAACTTCATCCAGAATGTAAACTCTTGCTTTTCTTGTACGTGCAATTGCTTCTTCGATGATCGGTCTTGTCAGTCCGTGGATCTTAATATCCATCTGGATCGCTGTGATACCTTTATGTGTACCTGCTACCTTGAAGTCCATATCTCCGAAGAAATCTTCCAGTCCCTGGATATCTGTAAGTACCAGATAATCATCGTCAGTAGCACCTGTTACCAGACCACATGAGATACCTGCAACTGCAGATTTGATTGGTACACCTGCTGCCATAAGTGACATAGAAGATGCACATACACTTGCCTGAGAAGTAGAACCGTTAGATTCAAATGTCTCAGATACGGTACGGATCGCATACGGGAATTCTTCCTCTGACGGAAGTACCGGTACCAGTGCTCTCTCAGCAAGGGCTCCATGTCCGATCTCACGACGTCCCGGTCCTCTGGAAGGTCTTGTCTCACCTACAGAGTATGACGGGAAGTTATAGTGATGCATATATCTCTTGGATGTCTCAGATTCATCCAGTCCGTCTACCTTCTGTGCTTCTGAAAGCGGAGCCAGTGTGGTGATGGTACAGATCTGTGTCTGTCCACGTGTAAACATAGCAGAACCATGTACTCTCGGGATCAGGTCAATTTCTGCGGCAAGTGGACGGATTTCTTCGATTGCACGACCGTCCGGACGCTTGTGGTCTTTGAGGATCATCTTGCGGACAACCTTCTTCTGGTACTGATATACAGCTTCACCAAGTTTGGCAAGCCATTCTTCGTTATCAGCAAAAGCTTCTTCCAGCTTTTCTGTGATCTTACGGATATTTTCTTCTCTTGTCTGCTTGTCATCTGTGAATACTGCAACTTCCATCTCTTCCGGTGTTACGATCTTCTGAATCGCTTCAAAGAGTTCTTCCGGTACTGCAAAGCTTACATAATCATGTTTTGGTTTTCCACATTCTGCAACGATCTGGTCGATGAATGCGATGACTTTCTGATTCACTTCATGCGCCGCGAAGATGGCTTCGAGCATCTTAGCTTCCGGTACTTCATTTGCTCCGGCTTCAATCATGATTACCTTTTCTCTTGTAGATGCAACAGTCAGTGCAAGGTCGGACTTTTCTTTCTGCTCTGCGGTTGGATTGAATACCAGTTCTCCGTCAACAAGTCCTACCTGGGTAGAAGCTGTCGGACCATCGAACGGGATATCAGAAATAGCAGTTGCAATCGCTGATCCAAGCATAGCGGTAAGCTCTGGTGAGCAGTCCTGTTCAACAGAGAGAACCAGGTTCTCCAAAGTTACATCATTTCTGTAATCCTTCGGGAAAAGCGGTCTCATCGGACGGTCGATCACACGGCAGGTAAGAACAGCATTTTCTGATGCCTTTCCTTCTCTCTTGTTAAATCCTCCCGGGATCTTTCCTACTGCATAAAGCTTCTCATTGTATTCAACGCTGAGCGGGAAGAAGTCAATTCCTTCTCTTGGTTTGTCGGATGCAGTTGCTGTTGAAAGCACAACTGTATCACCATAATGCATAAGTACTGCGCCGTTCGCCTGTTTGGCAACTCTTCCAACATCTACGCGGAGTGTACGGCCTGCAAGTTCCATTTCAAACTTTTTGTACATAAATGTTCTCCTTTTTTATCTGTTTATCTGACGGGTAAAATCTCCGAAACTACTGAAAAATACACTTCTCAAAATATACTTTTCAGTGGTCTCGGACGCAATCTCTACCCACAATCTTTTGTATTATATCATATCCTTACATCTCTTGCAAGATTCTATATAACTAACTTTAAAATGTGGCAAAACACGGTTATTGGTCACTCCCATGTCAATCACTATGCTGATTGGCATGGATGATGCATGTTGTACCGGTTCGGCTCATTGTTTGCGTAAACAAACAGGGAGCGAAGACATCCAGCTGATGCCTTTCGCTCCCTGTAAAATACGTCTTACTTTCTTAAACCTAATCTTTCGATCAGTGAACGATATCTTTCAATGTCATTCTTCTTAAGGTATGCAAGAAGTCCTCTTCTCTGTCCAACCATCTTAAGAAGTCCTCTTCTTGAGTGGTGATCCTTCGGATTAGCTTTGAAGTGATCTGTAAGATCATTGATTCTTGCTGTAAGAAGAGCTACCTGTACTTCCGGAGATCCTGTATCTCCTTCTGTTCTTCCGTATTCTTTGATAATCTGTTCTTTCATTTCTTTTGTGATCATTTGTCACTACCTCCTAAATATACTGTTAATTGCCTGATATTAAGCAGTGGTTGGAGATTCCATCTGCCGAACATCGGTTTTTCATACTTGCCTAGTGTACCATATGCCCCGAATCCTGTCAAGAAGGATTTTATCTTTCCCGCATCTGGCAGGTTTTCATATTCCTGTTCACAGGCTGCCTGTAAATAACCGCATTTCCGGAGCTTTTTCACCGGCTCTGTTATTTCTTATGATGATAACGGAAAAATTCTTTTGCGTAAGCAATATCCTGATCGATCTGAGCCTTCATCATTTCTATCGATTCAAACTTCTGCTCCGGTCTCTTAAAATGATAAAGCTGGATCTCTACCTCTTTTCCGTAGGCATCACCACTGTAATCCAGCAGATTGCTCTCGATCAGCATCCTCTTCTCATCGGATACCGTTGGCTTAAACCCGACATTACCGATTCCGTTGTACCAGATTCCATCAATCCTCACACTATCCAGATAAACTCCGTTCGGTGGAAGAAGTTTATCCCTTGACGGATGTACATTAAGTGTCGGAAATCCCAGTTTTCTGCCCAGCTGCCTGCCATGCTCTACTTTTCCCCGTACAGTATATGCATACCCCAGCATATCATTCACAGCTTCCATATTTCCCTTCCGAAGCTCTTCCCTGACATAGCTGCTACTGATCTCCCGTTTTCCGTACATCTCTTTTTCAATCACAAAAAGTTCATATCCATACACATCGGCATATTCTGCAAGCATTTTTGCATCACCACGCTTGTCATGCCCAAAGTGGAAATCCGTTCCGATCACAATATACCGGGCATGAATTTTCTCAATCAGGATCTTCCGGATGAAATCCTCTGCCGACATACTTGTGACATCTTCGGAAAACGGGCATTCCAGCAGTACATCTACTTTCCCGTCCAGAAGACATCTGCGCTCCTCATTGGACATGATCCCTTCTCTTGATTTTCCAAGCTTTTCATAAAGCGGATTCATATCAAATGCAAACACAACAGAACGAACACCTTTTTTCGCCTTCAGCTGACATACTTTTTTGATCAGCTTCTGATGTCCTCTGTGAACTCCATCAAATTTGCCGAGTGTGATTGCTGCCTCTCTGGAATCCTGATAGGCTTCCAGCCCTCTGATATAGTCCATGTTCTTTCCTCTTTAATTACTTTTTTTCATTTCCATCAAAAAACATTTTTACAATCTTGAAGAGATCGTCTTTCCTGCAGTAACAGTAAATCGCAATAAACTGATGCGATTCATCGTACACGCGGACTCTCTCATCGTTCTCATACTCCTTTAATGCTGTTTCCTGTGAAATATCTCTTTTTCTGAAACTATTCCCGTTCCGTACTGCCGCGGCCGTTTTCGGTGGCAGTACGACCTGTGCATACGTTGGAAACATTTCATCTATCGCGATGATCTTCTCCTCCAGAATTCCTTCTTTCTGAAGCTGTGCAATTTCACCGAGCCGGATACTGTCTTCAAGTCCAAACCGCTCTACACGTGTTCTCAAAAGCTCTTTCATGCATCCGCCACAGCCAAGCTTCTGACCGATATCATGACACAGTGTACGGATATACGTTCCCTTTGAACAGGTCACTTCCAATTTTACCTCCGGAAGATTGATCTCCAGGATCCGGATCTCATGAATCGTGATTCTTCGTGCTTTCCGCTCTACTTCTTTGCCCTCTCTGGCAAGCTCATAAAGCTTTTTCCCGTTAACTTTGAGTGCCGAATACATCGGCGGAATCTGATCGTATTCTCCCTCAAAGCTGCGGATCACATTTTCCACTTTTTCATTGGTCAGATCTTCTGTGCTGTGTTTTTCCAGAACCTGACCGGAAGTATCCTGTGTATCCGTCACCTGACCGAGAAGAAGAACCGCCTGATAGGTTTTATCTTTATCTGTCAGCAGGTCACAAAGCTTTGTTGCTTTCCCAAAGCAGACCGGAAGTACTCCTTCGGCATCCGGATCAAGGGTTCCGGTATGCCCGATCTTTTTCTGCTTTACGATCCCGCGCAGCTTTGCGACCACATCATGGGACGTATAGCCTTTTTCTTTATATACATTCAGTACGCCATGTATCATTCCGCTTCGCTCCCACTGTTAAACTGAAGTTCCAGTCTTCTTGCCAGATTGTTGATGATATCATGTGGTGTGGCAGTCATGGAGAATCCGGCTGCCCTTGCGTGTCCGCCGCCGCCAAAATAGCTTGCAACTACACTTACATCTATCTTTTCACTGGATCGCAGACTTACCTTAAAGGTTCCATGTTCAA
Organism: Coprococcus sp. AM11-30B; assembly: GCF_027674365.1. Classification (NCBI taxonomy): domain Bacteria; kingdom Bacillati; phylum Bacillota; class Clostridia; order Lachnospirales; family Lachnospiraceae; genus Coprococcus; species Coprococcus sp. AM11-30B. The sequence goes on from NZ_JAQDVB010000004.1 coordinate 170,232, forward strand.
GCTCATACATAAAAATTGCAACATCGATCCCTTTTGTGAGTTTCAGCTGGCTTACGATTCCATCCAGATGTTTCGCTTTTACCTGGTAGAAATCCATCTCTTCTTTTGTAACATAAGATACAATACATCTTCCGTCCATAAAAAGAAAGCTTTCCAACAATGCACGCCCCAGAACCTGGTTCTGTGCATAGGTCTTTTCATCAAAAGTCTCTGTAATTATTTTTGTAAAATCGATTCCTTTTTCCATCAGTGCTGCTGCTGCGCGCATGGTCGACGGATGGGTACAGGAATAACGGAACACACCGGTATCATGCACCATTCCTGTGTAAAGGCACTCGGCAGTCTCCACAGACATCTTCCCATAATCCAGCAGATCGTAGATCAGCTCACTTGTCGAGCTTGCATCTGGCATGATATAGTTCTGATCTGCAAAACTCTGGTTGCTCACATGATGATCTACACAGAATCTTACTGCCGCTTTTTTGAAAAGGACTGCCGAAAATCCAAGTCTTCCCATATCCCCGCAATCCAGTGCGATAAACAGATCATAGGTTTTTTCTTCCGTCACTTCATGCCGGATCTTATCTGTATTTTTCATGAACTTCAGTGTATTCGGAAGCTCTTCCAGATAAACATCGATCTCTTTTTCAGGAAAATTCTCTCTGACATAGTTATACAATCCCATGCAGGAACCTGCACAGTCCCCATCCGGGCGGACATGTCCGCCAAGTGCGATCGTCCCGGCTTTAGAAATTGCATCTAATAACATACTAATCATCCTCTTCCCGTAAATCTCTTGTTACATCATCAATTTTCTTTGACATCCGGACACCATATTCAATGGACTGATCCAGTACGAACTTGATCTCCGGTGTGTTACGCATATTCAGTGTATGAGCAAGTTCACGGCGGATATAGCCTTCTGCGCTCTGTAATCCCTTCAGGGTATCAGCCTGGGCTTTTTCATCGCCCAGGACACTGATATATGCTTTGCAGGTTTTAAGATCCGGAGCAACCTCTACCGCTACAACCGAAGTCATCGGTGCAACACGCGGATCCTTGATTCCTCCACGCAGAATAGTACTCAGTTCACGCTGTACCTCTGCGTTTACTCTTGTATTCTTAATGCTGTTTTTTCTCATTTTCTACCCTTCTTTATCTAGGAACTTCCACCATCTTGAATGCTTCTACCTGGTCTCCTTCTTTGACATCGTTGAAACGTTCAAATACGAAACCACATTCATATCCGGCTTTAACTTCCTTCACATCATCTTTGAAACGCTTTAATGAAGCAAGCTTTCCATCATAGATCACAACGCCGTCACGAACGATTCTTGCCTGGCAGTCACGTTCAAATGTACCGTCAAGGACATAAGATCCTGCAATTGTTCCGACTCCGGAAGCCTTGAATGTCTGACGTACTTCGGCATGGCCAAGTACCTTTTCTTCAAATACAGGCTCAAGCATACCCTTCATGGCTGCTTCAACGTCTTCGATCGCATTGTAGATGACACGGTACAGTCTCACATCAACGCCTTCACGTTCTGCCGTTTCCTTTGCAGTTGCGTCCGGACGTACATTGAATCCGATAATGATCGCATTGGATGCTGCTGCAAGCGTAACGTCAGATTCATTGATCGCACCAACACCACCATGGATGATCTTGACAACGACCTCTTCATTGGAAAGTTTAACAAGGCTCTGCTTGATCGCTTCTACAGATCCCTGTACGTCTGCTTTTACAACGATTCCAAGTTCTTTTAAGTTGCCTTCCTGGATCTGGTTGAACAAATCATCCAGAGACATCTTGGACTTGGTTTCTTCCAGTTTCTTGATCTTGTTCTGACTGATGAATGTCTCTGCAAAGCTTCTTGCATCTTTATCATTCTTGCAGCCAACAAATACTTCACCTGCATTCGGCACATCATTAAGACCGAGGATCTCAACCGGCATAGAAGGACCTGCTTCTTTTACACGGCGTCCCTGGTCATCCATCATGGCACGTACTTTACCATATGCAGAACCTGCTGCGATCGGATCTCCGACACGGAGTGTACCCTTCTGTACAAGAACGGTTGCAACCGGTCCTTTTCCTTTGTCAAGCTCAGCCTCAATTACAAGACCTCTTGCGCGGCGGTTCGGATTTGCTTTCAGTTCCATCACTTCTGCGGTAAGAAGAACCATTTCCAGAAGCTCTTTGATTCCTTCTCCTGTATGAGCAGATACCGGTACACAGATGGTGCTTCCGCCCCAGTCTTCCGGAATCAGTTCATATTCGGTCAGTTCCTGTTTTACACGGTCGATATTGGCACTTGGCTTGTCAATCTTGTTGATCGCAACTACGATCTCGATCCCTGCTGCCTTTGCATGGTTGATCGCTTCTACAGTCTGCGGCATGACACCGTCATCTGCTGCAACAACCAGGATTGCAATATCGGTAGAATTTGCACCACGCATACGCATTGCGGTAAATGCTTCATGTCCCGGTGTATCGAGGAAGGTGATTTTCTCACCGTTGATTTCCACAACTGAAGCACCGATATGCTGTGTGATTCCACCTGCTTCTCCTGCGATGACATGAGTATCACGGATCTTGTCAAGAAGAGAGGTTTTACCGTGGTCAACGTGTCCCATAACGCAGACTACCGGCGGACGTTTCTTCATTTTCTTTTCGTCTTCTTCGTCTTCTTTCAGAAGTTCTTCGATCACATCGACTACTTCTTCTTTTTCACAGAGCACATCGAATTCCAGAGCGATTTCTTCAGCTGTCTCGTAATCAATTTCCTGGTTGACTGTTACAATCTTGCCCTGCATGAAGAGTTTCTTAACGATTACGGATGGCTGGATCTTCATTGCATCTGCAAGTTCCTGGATTGTAAGTACTTCCGGAATTGTGATCTGCTTGATCTGCTCCTCCACAACCTCTTTCTTTGGCTGTGGTTTTACCATTTTCGGCTGAGCGTTATTGTTTTTGCCCTTTTTGCCTTTCTGCAGTCTGTCTTCGTTCTCTTCATTTCTGTTATATTCTTTCTTCTTGTGCGCATCTTTTGGTTTGTTGCGGCTTGGTTTCTGTTCTGCGATTGCAGGTGCCGGAATAGACGGGCTAGATTTTCTTCTGTCGTCACGGCGTCCGCCATCACGCATCTCTCTTCCGTCTCTGTTATCACGGTTATCTCGATTATCTCTTCTGTCTCCGCGGTTCTGGAATCCGCCATCTCTTCTTCCATCACCCGGGCGTCCCTGTCTCTGATCCTGACCGTTTCTTGGTCCGTTTGGATTTCTGCGCTGTCTGTTATCACGGTTTTCTCCCTGCGGACGATCCTGTCTGTTTCCGTTCTGTGGACGTCCCTGGCCATTTCCATTACCCTGCGGGCGTTCCTGTCTGTTTCCGTTCTGCGGACGTCCCTGGCCATTTCCCTGAGGGCGTCCCTGGCTGTTACCATTCTGTGGACGTTCCTGTCTGTTTCCATTGCCCTGTGAGCGTCCCTGTCCATTTCCATTGCCTTGCGGGCGCTGTCCGTTTCGACTGCCCTGCGAGCGTCCCTGACCATTACGGCCTCTTCCGCCGCCCTGTGAGTTCTGCGGTCTGAAAACCTGAACGATATTTTTCTTCTTCGGGGTATCTTCAGAAGATTTTTCACTTTTTACTGCATCAATCTGTTCATCTGAAAGTGTACTCATATGACTTGCCACCTCAATTCCTTTATCTTTTAATATAGAGAGTATTTCTTTGTTTGTCTTATTCATCTGTTCTGCCAGTTCATATACTCTTAATTTTGCCATAAATCTACCTCCTGTATACAGTTCCTATTATCCTTCTTCCATATCCAGATGTTTTCTGATTCCTTTTGCAAACCCTGCATCTGTTACTGCAAGCGAAGCGCGGAACTCTTTTCCCATCGCATGGCCCAGGGTATCTTTATCTTCAAAAAAGTATATTGGCACTTTATAAAAATCACACATGTTCTGAAATTTCTTTTTTGTATTGTCCGATGCGTCGTCTGCCACAATCACCAGATGCGCGCGTCCTTCCTTGACTTCTTTTTCTGTCATGAATTCCCCGCTCTTTGTCTTGCCGGCTTTGGTCGCCAGACTGATCATCGATAATGCTCTATTTATGTTCAAGCTGCTCCAGCTCCTTTTCCAGATTTTCGTATATCTCTTTTGGTATCGCCTGTTTGAAAGAACGTTCCAGTCCTTTATTCTTTATTGCTTCCTGCAAACATTTTCCGGAAAAGCACAGATATGCCCCGCGCCCGTTCTTACGTCCGGTTGCGTCCAGAATGAATTCGCCTTCTGCTGTTTTCAGAACACGCAGCATTTCTTTTTTATTCTTCATTTCCTGACATCCCACGCATTTACGCATCGGGATCTTTTTGGTCGTACTCAAATAATCACCTCTGTCTATTCTTCATACAGATCAAGATCATCTGCTACTTCTTCCTCTGATTCTTCATCAGCAGAATATTCTTCGTCTGAATACTCTTCCTCCTGATAATCATCTTCATAATTCTCAGCCATATTCATATAATCTGCCGGAAGTTCGCCAGACTCGATCGCCTGTGTTTCGTTCTTGATATCGATCTTATATCCGGTCAGTCTTGCTGCAAGACGTGCATTCTGACCTTCTTTACCGATTGCAAGTGAAAGCTGGTAATCCGGTACAATTACACTTGCTGTTCTCTCATCCGGATCAGCCATTACAGAAATAACCTTCGCCGGGCTGAGTGCATTCTCGATCAGGATTGCCGGGTTATCACTCCAGTTGATGATATCAATCTTTTCACCGCGGAGTTCATTTACAACGGCTCCGACTCTGGCACCGTTCATACCAACGCATGCTCCAACCGGATCTACATCCGGGTCGTTAGACCATACTGCGATCTTGGTACGGGAACCTGCTTCTCTTGCAATGCTCTTGATCTCTACAATACCATCACGCACCTCGGTTACTTCCGCCTCAAAAAGACGCTTAACCAGTTCCGGATGTGTTCTTGATACAAGGATCTTTGGTCCTTTTGTCGTGTTCTTCACCTCTACAACGTAAAGTTTGATACGCTCTGTCGGCTCGAATTTCTCACCTTTTACCTGCTCATTCTCAGTAAGGATCGCATCTGCTTTTCCAAGGTTTACACTGACATTCTTGCCAATATATCTCTGAACCACACCTGTCACGATATCTTTTTCTTTTTCAAAGTACTGATCATATACAACTTTTCTTTCTTCTTCGCGGATCTTCTGAAGAATCAGGTTCTTTGCATTCTGTGTTGCGATACGTCCGAAAGATTTGGACTCAACCGGGATCTGTACGATGTCACCGATCTCATAAGAAGGATCGATCATCTTCGCATCTGCAAGACTGATCTGTTCTACTTTGTCCTCTACTTCTTCTACAACGGTTTTCTCCTGGATCAGAGTGTAATCGCATGTCTCCTTATCCATAATTACTTTGATATTGTCTGCTTTTCCGAAATGATTCTTACATGCATTGATCAGTGAATTCTCAATGGCATCCATCAGAGTATCTCTGCTGATATCTTTTTCCTCTTCAAGAATTGTAAGTGCTTCTAATAATTCGGTATTCATTTCCTTCTTCCTCCTGTCACTAGAAATCGAACGCCAGACGGATCAGTGCGATGTCTGCTTTATCAAATGTCATCGTCTCGCCGTCTTCATATTCAATGGTAACTGTATCTTTATCATAATCTTTTAAGATTCCAATAAACTCTTTCTGTCTGTCGATTGCCCGGTAAGTACGAACCTCTACTTCTTCTCCCAGGCTTCTTGCAAAGTCTTTTTCTTTCTTCAGCGGTCTGCCAAGTCCCGGCGAACTCACTTCCAGAATATACGCTTCATCGATAAAATCCTTCTCATCCAGAATGTCTGAAAGTTCCCGGCTTACAACCTCACAGTCATCGACCATAATTCCTCCCGGCTTATCAATATAAGCACGCAGGTACCAGTTTCCGCCCTCTTTTACATATTCTACATCCCAGAGATCAAATCCATGCTTTTCCACGATTGGGTTCAGAATCTCTTCTGTTTTCTGTTCATATACTTCTTTTTTTGACAATCTGCAACTTCCTTTCTTAATCAGGCTCCAAAAATCTGTCCGATTTTGGTTGTATGACTGGCAAAAAGAAGAGTGAACTTTCGTCCACTCTTCTGCCAGATTTCTTATGTAACTGCATACAGTATAGCACTACTTTTCCTGAAATGCAAGGATTTTTAAAATATATGCCTGATTCTCTTTGTAAAGACGCTTTCCGTCGTTCTCTTTCAGCCATTTTACAACCTGGATATCTGCTGCCCAGTCATCTGCCCAGACTTCATCACCTTCGCCACGCGCCGCTGCTTTTTCTGCAATGTATCCCGCCGGGTTTTCCGTAAGATCTTTCAGTACTTCATATGCTTTTTCATTCTTATCATCCAGATCCTGTATCAAAACAACGGTTTCTGTATCCGGTGTCTTTCCATCGAGTGCCTGCAGCTGTTCATTATATTTTTCCAGATTCTCCAGGCTGTCCTTCGCATCCTCCAGACATTCTGTCAGGATTTCGATCTCCGTTTTTCCAGTACCACCCTTTGCAACCGGGCGGATGGATATTTCTGAATCAGCAGTTGTCTTTTTCAGCTCTGCCCGAATCCTCTCCTCATCGTGATCCATTCTTCCGATATCATATCCAAAGTAAAAACCGCCAATTCCAATCACAACAAGAAGAACGATTGCAAAAATTCTTTTTCCGGATTTTTTCTTTTTCATCTTCCGTCCTCCTTACCCTAATATCGTACCTGCTATAATTCCAAGGATCATTCCGCCGATCCCGGTTCCCGCAAGCGCCGCAAGATATAAGAGTACCTTCACCGCTTTGGATTTCTCCTTTTTCACCTTTGGAAGTGCCGGACCAGGCTCCGGTGTTCGCCTCTCCTGCGTCTGTTCCGGTGTCTCCTGCCGCGGCATTCTTTCGATTTCTTCTTGTGTCGGATAGGCAAACGGCATCACATCTGCTTCAAGAGCTGAAAATAATTTTCCATCAATCCACTGAAAATACTGCCAGATCGCCGCATCAAACATCCGGTGGGTGTCCAGAAAATGATACCAGGATTCCACAAAGGTTTTTGTTCGGAAATATTCTCTATACGCCGGTTCCTCCAGAATATCCTTCCAGTGATACAGCTTATTCCGTTCCTTTTCATTCAAATACAGACTGATGCACTGCTCCATGATTTTCCGGACCTCACGGTCATCCGCGCCTTGTCGCTCAGAAGCATCCGCCATATTCTGGAACTGACGGGTCCAGTCACTGTCCCATGTCTGGGAATCTTCCTCTAACTGTACAGGTGGCTCTCCTGCCTCTTCTTCCCGGAAACTTTCCTCAGAATCTTCGTCAGAATGCACAGGAAGTTCTTCATACTGCGCAGAAGATTCTTCTGACTGTGCATCTTCTTTCTGAGGATTTTCCATGTAAGCCTCTTCCGGATTTCTCTCCGGCTCTGCATAATTCCATGTTTCAGATTCCGCTGCTTTTTCCTGCTCCGCTGCTCCCATCTCCATCCGCCGCGGCTCTTCCGGCATCTGTGGCTCTTCCCCCCTTCCCGCATTGCGCTCCGCCCACGCAAGCGCCTCTTCATAGGCATCGTGGATCCTCTGGAATTCCTCCGGATGTTCTTCCGGGTGGAATTCCCTGGACATTGCCGCATATGCTCTCTTTATCTTTTTCTTTTCCGTTGTTGGTTCAATCCCAAGTACCGTAAAACAGTTCATCACTGCTGCCTCCTCCACTCATCATACAGATAAGCTTCTATCTTGACCGGCACCGATCTCTTCGGTGTATTCTCCACAATATCCAGAAGCTCACTTGTCCTTATATACGCCTTCTCGATCGTCCGCAGATCCTGTGCATTTAATGCAACTGAAAAATCTGCCAGGATCTTGTCTAGATATTTTCGGATTTCTCCAGTGTTTTCTTCGTAAAGACGGTCTCCTCTCTCCATCAGAAGCCGGTTCTTTTCCTGCTCTCTTGGGTGGATCTTTATTTTCTGCAGCTCTTTTCTTCTTTCCTCGATCTGCTCAGGCGTAAGTTGGATATCTTTGTTGACGATCACCTTACTGAAGTGCTCTTTTGTGCTGACAACTGTCACATCCACTTCCAGAATTCCGTTAATGTCATAGGTAAATCGAACATCCACCGCTTCCCTCTGATCCTCTCTTCTTGCCAGCGGCACCGGCACACGGATCCGCCCGAGCTCCAGATTCTGGTCTGCATAGCGGTGCTCGCCCTGTAAAATCGTGATATCACAGTATTCCTGGAACTGATGTACCGTCCAGTATCGCTCCACCCGGCTGATCGGAAGAACCGAATTTCGCTCAATGATCGGAGACATGATCGCCGGTCCTTTCGGATCCCCATGAATGATCTCGGTTCCGAGTGTAAACGGACATATATCTGTAAGAAGTACATCCCGCACTGCCTGCTGCCGCTCCTTGATTCCGGCATACATTCCGGCGCCGACCGCAACCGCAACATCCGGATCGATCTCACACCGCGGTCTTTTACCACTCAAAAACTGCAGATAATTCTGCACGATCTTCATCTTACCGGATCCACCGATCATAATGATCTCGTCAATATCCTCCCATTCATAACCGCTGTCGTTCATCGCCCGTTTCAGCGGAATCCCGATTCCTTCCAGCAGCTTTGCAGACACCTCCAGAAGTCCTTTCGCATCCAGTTTCATCTGGTAAATCTGTCCGCCGATCACAACCTCCATCTCGCCCTCCGGCGCATCAGTCAGTGTACGTTTCAGCTTCTCACTCTCCCGGATCAGGCTGGCTCTTTCTTCATTAGTGATCTTTCCTTCATCAATCCGATTGACATTTAGGAATTTTTCCGCAATTGCACGGTTCACATCATCCCCACCGAGATGATTGTCTCCGGCAACTGCCACAATCTCGATCACACTGTCAAATGCATCTACGATCGAGATATCCAGAGTTCCTCCGCCAAAATCAAACACCAGAAAGGTCTGATCCTCCTTAGTCTTTCCAAAGCGATAGGCAAGTGCTGCCGCCGATGGCTCATTGACCAGACGCTCCACAGTAAGTCCGGCAAGCTCTCCTGCCATCTTCGTCGCATTTCTCTGAAAATCATTAAAATACGCCGGAACACTGATGACTGCCTCTTCAACCGGCTCACCCAGGTATTTTTCCGCATCTTCTTTCAGCTGCCGCAGGACCATGGACGACAGATCTGCCGCTGTAAACCGCCTGTTTCCAAGCATAAATGTCTTCTCCGTCCCCATAAAACGCTTGAAACTTGCCACTGTACTTTCCGGATGGGAGATCAGACGCTCTTTCGCCGTTCTCCCTACCAGCATCTCACCGTTCTCATCAATTCCTACTACCGACGGTGTTAAATATTCTCCCAGATTATTTGGAATCAACGTGCATTTATCATCCTGCCACACGCTTATCAGACTGTTTGTTGTTCCAAGATCAATTCCTACCGTTGCCATACGATCGACCTACTTTCTCATTCGTGTTCCTGTTCCATCTCTTTTCGCCCGTTTCAAGCGGTTCAGTGTCACTTCTTTTTCATGGAAGATTACCTTGCTCTCCGTTCCTTCTTCAAACAGATATACCTCTTCTACACTGTCATTTTTCTGTAATTTCATACCGCGCACACCAACTGCACCCTTTTTCTTCTCCGAAACTTCTTCCGCCGGGAAACGGAGCACAAATCCATTCTCCGTCATCAGAACTACATCCTGCACATCCCGGATCGGCCGGATACTTACCAGTGCATCTTCATCCTGCAGTTTCGTTGCCGCGATTGTCCGCTTAGTTACCTGGAATTCACTTCCTGCCACCTTTTTGATCATTCCCTGCTTCGTGACAAACAGGAATTTTGAGAAAAAGAGTTCTCTGTCATCACACAGATATACGATTTCTTCTTTTGTACTGTCAAAATTACTTACATTGTCGATTGGAAATCCTTTGTCCCTGAACTTTCCATAAGGGAGATCCATCACTTTGATCTGATGCATCTTACCATCCGATGTAAAAAGACACAACTTGCCGGTATTCATGCAGCGCAGAATATACTTATTCTCCTTATCTGCCGCTTCCCGGTTACGTTCATAGACAGATCCATCCACCGTCTTTGCATAACCAAAGCGGTCCATCAGAAGGACAACCTCCTGCTCCTGTACTTTATTTTCCTCAAACACAGCTTCTTCTGCATTCTCGATCTTCGTTTTACGCTTCACGGCATATTCTTTTTTCAGCGCATCCAGATCATCAATGATCACCTGCGCCATAGAATCATAATTATTCAGAATATCCTCATATTTTGCAATATTTGCAAGCGTTGTCTCATGCTCCTTCATCAGCGCCTCGATTTCCAGACCGATCAGCTTGTACAGACGCATCTCCAGAATTGCCTGTGCCTGCCGGTCGGTAAACCGGAGCATGGATGCCATCTTCTCAGATCTTTTCGACTTAAACTTGATCTTCTCTGTCGCACCTGTTGTCAAACATTCTTTTGCATCCCTGATGGACGAGCTTCCACGCAGGATCTCAATGATCAGGTCGATCACGTCACACGCCTTGATCAGACCCTCCTGGATTTCTTTTTTATCCTGCTCTTTTTTCAGCAGCGTCTTGTATTTTCTGGTTGCAAGTTCAAACTGGAAATCTACATGATGTTCGATGATACGTTTGAGTCCCAGTACTTCCGGTCTGCCATCGGCTACCGCGAGCATATTGACACCAAAGGTATCCTCCAGTCTGGTCTTTTTATAAAGCATGTTGATCAGGTTGTCCACATCTGCATCACGCTTCACTTCAATTACAATACGGATTCCTTCCTTGGAAGACTGATTGGAAATGTCTACGATGTCACTGGTCTTCTTTGTCTCCACCAGATTGCAGACATCGTTCAGAAATTTACCGATTCCGGCTCCGATCATGGTGTACGGGATTTCGGAAATAACGATCTTCTTCCGTCCGCCTTTTATCTCTTCCACATCTACTTTTCCACGAATCTTGATCTTTCCGGTTCCAGTCTCATAAATTTCTGCCAGATCATCTTTATTGACGACGATCCCGCCTGTCGGGAAATCCGGTCCTTTGATGTACTTCATCAGCTGTTTTGTCGTGATGTCATTGTTCTTCATGTATGCCTTAACCGCATCCACAATCTCGCCCAGGTTATGTGTCGGAATACTGGTTGCCATACCAACTGCGATTCCTTCCGCACCGTTCAGCAGAAGGTTCGGAATTCTTACCGGAAGAACTGCCGGCTCTTTTTCTGTCTCATCAAAATTCGGTACAAAATCAATGATATCTTTGTCCAGATCGGCAAGATATGCCTCCTGTGTGATTTTCGCCAGTCTTGCTTCAGTATAACGCATGGCTGCAGCCCCGTCTCCTTCAATGGAGCCGAAGTTTCCATGACCATCTACCAGGATCATTCCTTTTTTGAATTCCTGTGCCATAACAACCAACGCTTCATAGATCGAGCTGTCTCCATGTGGATGATATTTACCCATGGTATCCCCGACAATACGCGCACATTTACGGTATGGTCTGTCATAACGGATTCCCAGCTCATACATGTCATAGAGTGTTCTTCTCTGTACCGGTTTCAAACCATCCCTGACATCCGGGAGGGCTCTGGAAATGATAACACTCATGGCATAGTCAATATATGATTTTTTCATCAGCTCCGAATATTCCGTCCGGATGATCTGTGACTCTTCCATTTTCTCTTACCTCTTCTAGTTTATGTTTTCTGATGCACAGACTTTCCCCTTTTGAAAATCCATGCTTTTCCGATCTGTTTTTAAATATCCAGTTCTGCCTCTGTCGCATTTTCATAAATAAATGCGCGGCGCGGCGGAACTTCTGTTCCCATCAGCATCTCTGTCACACCGGATGCCATACGTGCATCCTCGATCTCGATCCGTTTCATCATTCGAGTTTCCGGGTTGAGGGTTGTCTCCCAGAGCTGCTCTGCATCCATTTCACCCAGACCTTTGTATCGCTGCAGGGTAAAGTCGGAATGTGTCTTTCTATATCTCTCCAGTGCCTTATCATCGTAAAGGTACTCTTCTTCTCCCTTTTTCGGCATTGCCTTATAAAGCGGCGGCATTGCCACGTAGACATGACCTTCGTATATCAGTTCCGGCATAAACCGGTAGAATAAGGTCAGCAACAGCGTGGAAATATGCGCTCCATCCACATCCGCATCCGCCATGATGATAATCTTGTCATACCGCAGCTTTGTGATATCAAAGTCATTACCGTATCCCTCTGAAAATCCACATCCGAATGCATTGATCATGGTCTTGATCTCGGCATTTGCCAGAACCTTATCGATGCTTGCTTTTTCCACGTTCAGGATCTTTCCACGGATCGGCAGGATTGCCTGATACATTCTGTCGCGGGCAGTCTTTGCGCTTCCTCCCGCAGAATCTCCCTCAACGATGAAGATTTCACATTTGGATGCATCCCTGCTCTCACAGTTAGCAAGCTTACCGTTACTGTCAAAAGAATATTTCTGTCTGGTCAGAAGATTCGTCTTTGCTTTTTCCTCAGTCTTACGGATCTTTGCTGCTTTTTCCGCACAGGAAAGAACCTTTTTCAGTGTCTCCAGATTCCGGTCAAAGAAACGCGGGATCTCATCACTGGTCACCTTTCCGGTCGCTTTTGCCGCATCCTGGTTGTCCAGCTTTGTCTTGGTCTGTCCCTCAAATCTCGGATCCGGGTGCTTGATCGATACGATCGCCGTCATTCCGTTCCGTACATCCGCACCGGTAAAGTTGGCATCCTTATCCTTTAACACACCAATTTCACGGGCATACTGGTTCATGATCGTCGTAAATGTCGTCTTGAACCCGGTCAGATGGGTTCCCCCTTCCGCATTATAAATATTGTTGCAGAAACCTAGTACATTTTCATGAAATTCATTCACATACTGGAATGCAACTTCCACTTCGATACCTTCTGCTTCTCCTTTATAGTAAACCGGATCGTGGATCACTTCTTTTTTGGAATTCAGATCCTTGATAAATCCAATGATCCCATCTGGTTCATGATACTCGATCCTCTCTTCCTGTGTCTTTCTTTTATCTGTAAATATAATCGTCAGTTCCGGATTCAGGTAGGCTGTCTCATGCAGTCGGCTCTTGATCTCTTCCTCTTTAAATCTCGTCTTCTCGAAAATTGTCGGATCTGGAAGAAAATTGACACAGGTTCCGGTCTTTTTGGTCTTTCCGATCACCGGAAGAAGCCCATCCTCCAGTTCTACCACCGGAATTCCTCTCTCATAACGGTCGTGGTGGACCGCACCGTCACGGCTGATCTTTACATCCATATAAGTAGATAGTGCATTAACAACCGAAGAACCTACTCCGTGCAGACCACCACTTGTCTTGTATGCCGAATCATCGAACTTACCTCCCGCATGTAGGGTGGTATATACGATTCTGGCCGCCGATACTCCTTTTGCATGCATACCTACCGGCACACCGCGTCCATTATCTGTTACCGTTGCAGAACCATCCTTTTCCAGTGTCACCTCTATCTGTGAACAAAATCCTGCCAGATGCTCATCTACCGCATTATCTACAATTTCGTACACCAGGTGATTAAGCCCCTTGGTACTGACGCTTCCAATATACATTCCCGGTCTTTTCCGGACGGCTTCAAGTCCTTCCAGAATGGTAATACTCTCCGCGTCATATGTAGTCTTTTTTGCCATTTTCTTTCTCTCCTCTTATGATCTATCCTAAAATATCCAGGTAAAATCCTGCGGCAGCAGCCTCCTTACAATTTCCCGGATTCCCTGATCTGTTTCTTCAATTCAGTAAGAAAAATTCTATCTCAATTTCAATCCTCTTGTCAAGCCAAATTGACCCTCCCTGCCATTATAACATATTTTATATCATTAAACTTCTGTAGTTTCCATTCTGTCATAAGAATACTCCCTCTATCGTCCGGTCAGCACACTATTTAAAAGGTCTGCCAGCACCTCCATGGCATTTCGCATTTCCTCTACCGTGTTGGTCTGCGCGCCCGCCTCAATAAGAAGCATCCGCGGCATCAGATCCATATTGTATTTATAGCCGCGAAGATAGTTTCTCCTTGCAAATCCCGGATATTTTGTTTCTGCCGCAATCTTCATCTGCAGGGAAAATGCAAGATTATCCTGCAAATATGGATTGGCCATTCCGACAAGGTCTCCGTTTACCCGTGTCCGGCTCAGTCCGTTAAAAAACATGATCTGTGCCGTCGGTTTCCCATTTATCTCTGTCACCAGATGCGTAGTATCCGCCACTCCGTCTCTATGCAGATCGATCACCACTTCGATACTCGGATTTTCCGCAAGGATCTGTTCCACCTCAGGTTTGGCAAATTCATAGGCCTCGCTCCGGTCCAGTTTCCCATTGATCAGATCATATACACCCTCATGATGCATGGTCGGAATCTTGTATTTGTTATTTAAAATCTCCGTCAGATAACGCCCGATCCCTACAATTGAGGTGGACGGATCATTGTCCGAATCTGCGAATGTCTCCTGGGAATGGGTGTGATAGATCAGGATTTTCGAACCGCCCGTACTCAGATCGATCCTCAAATCCTTTCCAAGCAGCTCCGAAGCGTTCAACTCCGAAGGATTGATATAAGTCACGCTATCCACCGTATAAAAATTGCTCACAAGATATTCAAAATCATTTAGCCGCTCCATCGAAAGATCCATCGTCGGTACGGACGCCTGCCTTGTCTCTTCACTTTTATCTTTCCCGATAAGCTGTCCATTTTCATCCACCGAATTCTCTTCTTCTGCCTGCTTTTTTGCAAGAATCGCATAGGTAGCCTCATCTTCTGTCAGAAGCTCTGCCGCCTCCCGTTCAGTCACATAATTGCCAAGAGGAATCAGAGCAGATGCCATGTGGACAACAGCCTCCGTCACCCGGATTTCCCCTTGTTTTTTTTCCGTATATGTAACTCCCGGCATATAAAGCCGCTCCGCATTCTCCTGAACGCTCTGGATCATCCTAATCTTCCAGGACTTCGGGATCAGTGAACCGCTGCTTTTTGCTTCCAGTCCCCAGATTCCCAAAATCATAATGGCAAGAAGCACACAAATTCTCTGTTCTTTTTTCATCTGCGCGCCTCCCTGCCAGTTTCTGAAGATCGCTGTAGCAAAACCATATCTTTCCAGACTGGATCCTGCCCCGGACCTTTTGTGTCATATTGACATAATATATGCAGCTCACTGCCTGATTATGTCGCTGAAGCTGCAAAAAGCATATTCAGTGCCTCCGAAATCGTATAACTGATTCGCCTGACGGTCTCATCAATATCTTTTGGTGTTACAAACATTCCATTTAAATGTGGCGCGATCAGTTCTTTGATCAGCTCATATTTTTCTGCCGGACTGTATCCTTTGATCACACTTGCCATGCCTTTTAAAGATTCAGATACTTCCACTGCACTGAGCAGATTATCCATCGTATCGCCTACAATGGTTGCCGCATCCACTACAGTCGGCACACCGATTGCAATCACCGGGATCCCGACTGTCTTTTCCGTGATTGCATTTCGGTGATTTCCCACCCCGGATCCCGGATTGATTCCCGTATCCGCAATCTGGATCGTCCGGTTCAGCCTTTTTGAATTTCTCGCTGCCAACGCATCGATCACCAGAAGGATATCCGGTTTTGTCTCTGCCACCACCCCCCGGATCACCTCCACAGTCTCCATTCCGGTCTGCCCCATAACCCCCGGCACGATCGCGCTGACCGACCAGACCTCATCTTCCCCTACCGCATACTTTCCGTACTCCTCAATGATATGCCTTGTGATATGCAGGTTGTCTACCACATAAGGACCAAGTGCATCCGGTGTCACCTGCCGGTTGCCAAGACCGACCACCAGGATCTTTTCCATCTTTCTTTTAGGAAGCAGTTCTCCAATGAATTTCCGGAGCTGCTGTGAAATCTCCTCATGATATCCTTCATCGGGAACTGCCATTTCCGGTGCCTCGATCGTGATATAGCTGCCAACCGGTTTCCCCATCACTTTTGCTCCGTTTTCGGTCTCAATCCTCACGGTCGTGATGCGGATCTCATTTTCCTCATCATACTCTTCCGTCAAGATCACACCCTGGACCTCAACATGATCAGATTCAAACCGTTCCTTCTCTTCCAGCGCCAGATCCGTCCTGATATTATACTTTTCAACCATAGTCCTCTCCCATTTCTGTATTTTCTGTCTTATTCACTTAGTTTTTCGCAAAAAATTGGAATTATGTATTGACAAGCAATCTTTCTTCGCCTAAAATAAATAAGTGTGTTCGACGGATGTTCCGTGTCACTTTTCGTCGAATTCAATATTATGATTATATAATTTATGAAATGATAATTTGGAGGTGTCGGAAATGGCTAATATTAAATCCGCAAAAAAGAGAATTTTAGTAACTGAGACAAAGACAGCTAGAAATAAAGCAATCAAATCTAAAGTGAAAACTTATGTAAAGAAAGTTGAAACTGCTGTTGAAAAGAAAGACGTTGAAGCTGCAAAGGTTGCATTAAAAGAAGCAATCTCTGTAATCAACAAAGCAGGAAGCAAGGGTGTTTACCACAAAAATACTTGTGCAAGAAAGATCTCTCGTTTAACAAAAGCTGTTAACGAAATTGCTTAATTCCGGTTTCGAGATAAATAATGAATGATAAAAAGGCAGCCATCCCGTCAGTGGCTGTCTTTTTTGTTTTCATAAATCTTTCAAAAAAGAGTCTGTACTGAAATGCTGCTTGTATTCGGTACAGACTTTTTTTGTCTTCTGATTTTCTCTTATAATTTAGAATAACCGTAGCTGTTCACGATAGCTTCGATCCGCTGTCCTTCTCTGCACTTCGGGCAATCTTCCGGAGAATATGCTCTGTAATGTGGAAGGTCACTGCTTGTGAAGATCGTATTGACTTCCATTCCTGCAATCTTGTTGACTGAACTGAAAATTGCGCTGATTCCGCAGACTCTTCCGCCGTAGTACAGAATGGACTCGATTGCCTGTTTGACAGATTTACCGGTTGTGATGGACGCTGCAAGGATCAGAACCTGTTTGTTCTCAACCATTCTCTGTTTGTTGTCACGGAACAGGATCTGTCCATCCTGATACATCTCCGGGGTAATAATGGAAATGTTGTTTCCTTTGCTGAGTGAGTACTGGTTCTCATCGGCAAGCTGCTCGGCAAGGAAGGTTCCGATCACTTCTGTCTCTTCCATGCAAACGATGGTATCTACCGTTGTGTTAGAAAGGTAAGCTGCTGCAAGAACTTTTGCAGTTTCACGGGCGTTGTTGTGACGGGATTTGACCGTTGACATGTCGATGTAGGTGTTGATGTGGGAATGACTTGTTGCAAAGTGTCCTTTTAAAATTTTAATTCGCGCCTTTGGGTTTTTAGCGGAGCGAAGGTCTTCCAGTCTTTCATCCATTTCTAGTTCCTCCTTTAAGTTGTTTTGGTGGTTTTGACTGGTTTTAGTATAGCACAGAGGGATAGATTGTGCAATATGTATATTTCGTGAGGTTTTGAAAAGGAAACAAGTTAAAAATTTTTCTAATCTATTCTCCGTACCAACTTAGTTGTGCATTCCATAGTTTTTGATAAAGTGAATCTGAATTTGCTAACAATTCTTCATGTTTTCCCTGCTCTGCTATTGTACCATGATCCAGCACCAGTACACGGTCAGCCATTTTTGCAATACTAAGACGATGTGAAATAATGATAAGCGTACTGTCATTTCCTATACGTCTGAAAATAAGATCATTTAATTCTTTTTCATATAGCGGATCAATGGCTGATGTAGGTTCGTCCAATAAAAAGAAAGTCCCTCCGTGGTAAAATGCTCTCGCCATCGCCAATTTCTGCCATTGCCCTCCCGACAAATCTACTTTTCCAAACTCCCGTCCAAGAATTTCATTTTTTGCAATCTGACTGAGGTTTAGTTCTGTAAGAAGCTCTTCTGCAAGTACTGGATTTTTTAATTCCAATTCCTGGGGAGCAAGATTTTCCAGCAACGTTAATGCATATTGCTGATATTCCTGAAACATAACAGAAGGTGTATCAGCGAGAACACCTTCATTTTTCCCTTCTGTAACTACCAGTAATCCTGCCAGTAATTTAGAAAGCGTTGTTTTCCCAGCACCATTCACCCCCACTATAGCGATTTTCTCTCCGGCATGTATTGTAAAATTCAAATCATGAAGCACCGGTTCTTTTCCCGTCGGGTACGTAAATCCTGCATGATGGAATGCAATTTTACCCGTTGATGCGATTCTTTGTGTTTCGTTCTCTGTATCCAGAAACAGGAAAAATGGTTTTACCATTAGACAAAACTGCGAAAAAGCTCCCAAGTCTGAAAACAACTGTGCATACTGATTCTGAAGCTGAAATGTTGCAGAAACTGCTACCATGAACGCTGGATAATCAATTTTTCTCTGGAAAAACAAATAGCCGGCCAGTACATAGACACCTGCTGTTGCAGCAACATTTAAAAACATCAAAAAAGTACGAATCTTTAACACCTGCATTTCCACTTCATATTCTTTTTCACGCAGTTTTCTGGAAGAAGTTTTCCATTTCTGAATAAGAAAATCACTGCTTTCATATACAATCCGCTCTTTTGTGTAACGGATATCAGTTGTACATTCTTTTCGGTCCTTTTCTTCTTTTGCAAGAGCCGCTAATTGTGTACGCCTGCGACTTTTTAAAATTGCTTCACTGACATTTCCAAAAAGTGCTGGAATGGCAGCCAGTACAATAAGAAGAAAAAAAGACGAATGGATAATAGATGCATATCCAGAAAGAAGAACAATTGACAGCACCGCACCAGATAAAGTAATCACGCATTCGACTACCCGATATACATTGATACTTGCAACTTTCGCTTCCCATAGTCTGTTATAGAAGGACGGCATCTCATAATAACGCATCGCAATTTTTCCACATTTTTCATGAAGTATCAATTTTGTTTTCTTCTCAAATTCCAGCAATCCTCCGAACTGAACAATCACACGCTCATAGTAAATGGTGTAGCTTTTCATCAGAAACAAATACGCTCCATAGAGCAAAACCGGAAGAAGCAATGTTAATACCTGATAGTCTGACAATACAGACTTTTCGGCAAGCTGATAGATTCGGCGACTGATCTGAATACCAAATACTGGAAGTACAGCCAGAAATAGGTGGACGAATATCATCCCTGCAAAATGTTTTGGCATCATTTCTGCACCCAGTTTGAGACATTTCGCCACAACCGTATGCTTACAGTTAAATTTCATCCACATACATCTCCTTCTGTGTTTGATAAAGTTTTCGATAAACTCCATTTTTGCGCATCAGTTCTTCATGACACCCATGCTCTACCAACTGACCATGATCCAATACAAGAATTTCATCCATCTGACTGACAGCGCCGAGACGGTGCGTGATAAATAACGTTGTCTTTTCTTGAAATATATGTTCACTCAATCTATATACTTCCCGTTCAGAAATAGGATCAAGACTGGCTGTCGGTTCATCCAAAAGAATGAAATCTGCCTCCGAAAGAAAAGCTCTGGCAATTGCCAGTCTTTGCAATTGTCCTTTTGAAAGTAATGTTCCTTCTTCTGTCAAAAGTGTAAGTGGTGTGTCAAGCCCCTGCTTCAGATTTGAACATTCTAGCATGTCCAGTACCTCTGACACTCTGGCATTCGAAAGATTCGAATCATTTCCCATCAAAAGATATTCCCTTACAGTTACCGGATAAACCTGAAAATCCTGAAATAGCGCTGTCTTTTTCTCAGTTCCATCATAGATTCTGCCATTTGTCGGTTTATAAAGATCAAGCAACAGTTTTGCAAGTGTCGTCTTTCCAGCCCCATTTACTCCAACAAGACCATAGTGTTTTCCCTTTTCAAAAGTAAAGCAGATCCCTTTCAAAGTATCTTCATTATTTTCATAATAACGAAACTGTAAATTGTCCAAAGACAATACATTTTCTCTGGGTGATTCTGCCCTGAAGTTATTCGCTGACCCTTTTTCCAAAAAATCATTTTCTACAAATCGGATTAATTCTGTGCGAAGACCATGAAACTCCCAAATTGGAAATACGCTTTCTGCACACCGTGAAAGTTCCTCTAGCATTCTTGCAATGGTTTCCGTGATTGCGGTATAAGTTCCGAGTGTAATCGACTCCATTGTATTCGGCAAAGCAAAATAAAACATTACAAAAACTGTAATTCCTATCAAAATACTCTCGAGCAATATTTGTCCACGAAACCGAGTATGACCACTCTTTCGATTTATCCTGGCAGCCTGATCAAATTCTTTTGAAAATCGTTCATCCATAGCCTTCGATGTGTCATAAATCCGGCGCTCATAAGCATATTCCCGTTTAATTTGTAAATCAGAAAGATAATTAAACCGACGTGCTGTCTCCATATATCGTTTCCAAAAACCAAAGGTATTTTTTGTTGTCCGTAAATTAATCACAAAAGCAACTAAAACGAGTATGCTCATAACAAGTATTGCGAAAAATGAAGTATTTCTCATAAACCAGACTAAAACGATAGAAGACAAAACAAGTCTGAGCCAACTGACTAATGCATCCGTATATTCCAATGATTTTTCAAAATATGAATCGGATCGTTTTATTATTTCCTGTATATTTTGCTGTTCTAAAAATTGAAGAGAAAGTTTTTGACAGACATGCATAATCTTTTCCGGCATTACGTCTTTATATTGTTTTGTAATCCATATTTTCGCAGCCTGTTTAAATATATGTAAGATGTTTTCTAGTAAAAACAATATAATGATCCAAATAAAATCCATTATAATAATTTTAGAAGAAGCATCATATACAATATGGTCAATTAAAAAAAGCTTTAAAAATATCTCAGACAAAACAACAAGATGTATTATTGTCTGTACAAATACCATTGTAAAATAAATACTTTTATTGTACTTTTTTTCGTTTCTCATTTCATCGTCCTAACAATCAATTCCTAATAAGATTTCCCTTTCCACCTCATTTTTTATATCATATAAGAGACTTCCATAAATTTCTTCAGCTTTCGAAATAGTTTGTTCATAAATAAGTTTTAAGAAATTATCTTTTCCACCTTGTTCCAACAACTTAGTGCAAAATTTGCAAGCAATAAAATTAGAATAATTTCTATCATAACTATCATAATTATTCCATATTTCAAAAATATCTATGTCATGCTTATTTAACATATAATGATTATTATATTTTACACTATTAAAACATTCAGCAACTCCTTCATTTATAAATTTTGTTTTACTTTTAATTCTCCCTTTTAAATAGAAACAAACAACATGTGTAAGTTCATGTCCGCACTCTTCCCATATATATACATGAACAGAACCGAGTGGAGGATTTGCATAGCTCAAAGCTCCATTTAATTCATCTCTATGAGAGGAATATACAAAAACATCTATTTTCTTAGGCAATATAACTCCAAAAAATTTTATTATTATTTGATATTTATAAGTGTACGCATCCATAAATTTTTTTTGTCTTAAAGCATCAATATCATCAACAAAGTAAAATCTCAAACAATCATTTTCATAAAATTTTTTCACTTTATCAGATAAATGTAATAATATATCCCATTTTTTACTTTCTCCTGAAAATTCCCCTTTCATATTTGATGCAATTGCTAAATTACTTTTTGCCAAATCATATTTTCCCATTGAAAAAAATCCAAGTGCAAGATAAGTAATCCCCCTCGAAGTATCAAATGGATATTCTGTATTATTTTGTTTTAATATTTCCATAAGAATCTTAACTGCTTCTTTTATATATCCTAATTCGAACAATACCAAACCTAAAATATAAAAATTTTGATTATTTTTCTCTAAAACAATTTGCTCAAATGAATCTAAAATTAATGAATATTTTTTTTCGTTATACCATTTGGCGATTTCCATAAATAATGCTCTCACTCCTACAATTATATTTCCATTATTAAAAAATATTTAATCATAAAAATATGAAAGAGATGTCATATCAAACGGTGTACATGCTCGTTTTCCATATACACTTTTATGTAAAATGCAGCCTCCAAAACAATCTGGAAGTCTTTTACATTTTACACAAGTCTCTTCATCAAAACAATCCGCTGCGGAATACCACTCAAGCATTCTTTTTGCATCAATTATCATATCACCGTTTTCATTAATGTAGCCTATTTTACCATTTTCAAGTGACATAGTATTAATACATTTCCAAATTCCTAAATCAGGTGTAATATAGAACACTTTTTCATCACAACACGCTTCACAAGATCGATTATAATATCTATTATTAGATAGTTTATAACCTAAAGATGCCGCAGTATCATAAAATTCTTTCAATTCATCAATTGTATTTTTATTTTTATTTGAATAAGTTTCCGTATTATAAACGACTCGAATTGATACAATGATATATTTCCTTAGTTCTTTTTTTATTTTCAATAAAGTTTCCTTAAGTTCCATAACGCTGTTATTATTTAAATTAATTCTTAAAT